>QHPD01000013.1 GCA_003218975.1 Verrucomicrobiota bacterium | reverse complement strand
TCGCAGCCTAAGCGTCGCAGAAAGGCAGCGGGCCGCAACCTGACGTCGCCAGCCCGCTAGTCCAAATGGTTCGACTGTCCTTAGCTCAAGCCCATGGTGGTGAGCAATTGTTGGCCGATCTTGCCATCTCGTGGCAAGCCGTGAGCCCGCTCATATTCACGGATCGCCCTCCGCGTTCCATTGCCGTTCACGCCATCGATTGAGCCATGATAATAGCCTGCACGAGCCAGACTGCGCTGGACTTGCCCAACCAAAGAGTCGGTGTATCCCGTCCCGCCTCGATAACCTGGTTGATTGTACGAATCGTATCCGTAATCGTAAGGATAATCACCGTATGGATAGTACCCGTAGTATGGATACGGATAGTAAAAGAACGGATCTCCAAAATCGCCAAAGAAGAAGAACGGATCATTGAAGTTGCGATGGTGGAAACGACCGTGATCCGAACCTCCATTGCGGAATGTTCCGGACCGCGTCATTCCATGGGCAACGCGCGGCCCAGCGCGGTTGAAGCTCGGTGCTAGTCGGGCGAATGCCGAGCCGCCGCGAAAGGCACTTCCGTTGAAGCCATGGCCGCGAGAGCCACCGCCACTAAAGCCGCCGCCGTGAAAGCCGCCTCCACCAAGGAAGCCACCGTGACCGCTGCCACCACCATGCGCCAACACGTTCGAGCCTGTAAAAGCGCAAACTGTAAGAGCAATTGTCACTGCAATAAGTTTTTTATAGTTCATAAGAATTATCCGTTCTAAGTATAAGTTATAGTTATAGTTATTGAGATGAGTGAAATAGTTAGGTCCTTTGAGGAACTCGAAATGTGCTGATTAAACCAGAGGATTGCGGCGAACAGGCAGGGGCAAACCGGTGGACTTCGACGCCGGTCAACTCGCGGAGAATTCCTTGCCAGTGGAACCGAACCGTTTTCGGACGCCGTAGCATTGCGCGCATGTGTAACGCGCACCGATAACTTCGAGAATTATAACGCCGCTCTATTTCGTCGAACCCATCTTTGGGCAGTCCGGCGACGGTTGTGGCATTCAGGAGTTCCATTTCATTCATGCATCCTTCCATTTGTTTAATACAACCGGCGCGGCCCCGTCTTTATTCCACTTCCTCTGATGAGAAAGGCCTAGTGGATCGAACTTCCATCTCCAGAAATCCGCGGGTAAACCAAGCGGGAGATCATTTTCTTGGAATATAACTTTGCCAATTCGGTATGAATGGATTGAACGCCGCACAACTTTCTTACGAAACAAACATATCGGAGATTTTTTTATGCCTATTACGATCGCCAGTATCCTGAATCTTATGGGGCCGGACATGATGGTAATCCTCCTCATCGTGTTGCTCCTGTTCGGCGCAAAGAAACTGCCTGAACTTGCCCGAGGAATGGGTCAAGCAGTCAAGGAGTTCGGCGTAGCCCGAGATGTGGTTGACAGGGGACTCAGTCAGTCCGGCCCCAACGGAGTAGCACCGTCCAAACTACTGGACGCCAAAAGCCAGCTGCCGTCTGCGCGGTAGTCCGAGTGGCATCAACATGGTTCTCGACGGCTTCTCGCCGGCAGCTTCGCTACAGAAAGAAGAATTCGATGATCGCTCGGGTAACTCGTAGGCCGCGCAAAAAACGAATCGTCATTCTCGGTGGTGGTTTCGGCGGAGTTTATGCCGCCATTCATCTCGAAAAATTGCTGGTGCGAGAGGGATCGGTGGAGATTTGCCTCGTTAGTCGCGATAACTTTTTCCTGTTCACGCCTATGCTTCACGAGATCGCTACGAGCGATCTCGAGGTCACGAATATCGTAAATCCCCTTCGGAAGCTACTCCGCAAGGTTGAGGTGTTGGTTGGTGACGTGAATCAGATTGATTTGCCAAACAAGCGTGTCCTGCTTTCGCGGGCTTACAGCAACCACTCGCAACAAATCGACTATGATCATCTGGTCATCGCACTGGGATCGGTCACCAACTTTTACAACCTCCCCGGTTTTCCCGAGCTAGCATTAGCAATGAAATCGCTTCGGGATGCGATTCAATTGCGTGCCCGCATCCTACGACGTTTGGAAGAGGCAAATTCTGAGTGTCATCCCACCGACCGGCAGTCGCTACTTACTTTCGTAGTGGCGGGCGGCGGCTTCGCAGGTGTGGAAACAGTCGCGGCGCTAAATGACTTCGCGCGACAAGCGCTGCGCTTCTACCCCAACCTGTGTGAAGAGATGTTGCGAGTTATGCTAGTGCATTCTGGCCCGATCATCCTGCCAGAACTGGGTGAAAGCCTGGGACGATATACGCAGAAGGTGCTCGTGCGCCGCGGTGTAGAAGTCCGGCTTAACACACGGGTCAAGAGTATGACCGAGAACAGCGTCTTCTTAGGCGATAGTGTCTCAATTCCAACCCGCACTTTGGTGTGGACTGCCGGAACCGTGCCCAGTCCCCTCATCTTCTCGCTCCCTTGCGCAAAGGAACGAGGCCGAGTAGTCGTGAACCAATTCTTGCGAGTTCCCGATTGGCCTAACGTCTGGGCGGTGGGCGACTGTGCGTTTGTGCCAGACATCCAAAATCCGGGGAAGTCTCATCCGCCAACCGCACAACATGCAATACGCGAGGGCAAGGTTGTAGCTCAGAATATCGCCGCCGTACTCTTAGGTCGTCGGCTAAAATCATTTTCATTCAAGACCATCGGGCTGCTGGCTTCACTCGGTCGCCGGATGGGCGTGGCGAGGATTTTCGGTTTCAATTTCTCCGGCTTCTTCGCATGGTGGATGTGGCGGACGGTTTACCTCAGCAAGTTGCCCAGCCTGGACAAAAAGGTTCGCGTGGCGTTTGACTGGACACTGGACCTTCTCTTCCCCAAGGACGTTTGCGCATTAGATGAGCTCGACCACCGCCGCGATTTCCATCGCCAGGACGACACCAGGATAACAATGGAGAACAATGGCGATTACCAAGTAACAGTGCGCCAGCCAGCGCATTCAAGCATGGGAAATGGACTAACGAGAATCGAGCCAGCGGGAATTGAGCGAGATGGATGGGCACACCTAAAGATCGCCGAACGAGTAATCGCGTGCGGGCAGGCGGAGCGCGTGTAATCTGCGCACATGCATTTGTACGAAGCGCATCTGCCCGTGTCCAATACCGAGGCAGCGCAACGATTCTACGTTGAGATCGTCGGATTGCAGTTCGCGCATCGCGACCTTACGCGCGATGCCGTTTTTCTGTGGGCTGGCGCCGATAGAAGATCGATGCTCGGCCTGTGGGGTCCAAACACGGCGCTCGGCCGCGAGTTTCATAAGTGCCACATCGCATTCAATGTTCCGCTTGCTGAACTGCTCGCTGCCGGCGAATGACTAAACGCCGCAGGAATCCAGACGGAGAATTTTGCTGGAGAGAAAACGACTGAGCCATCGGTAATCGGCTGGATGCCTTCCGCTCAGTTGTACTTCCACGACCGCGACGGTCACTCGCTAGAATTTATCGCGCTGTTAGACGAATCACCGCTACCAGAGTTTGTCGGGGCGCTCTCAGAATGGAAGCAGCGGAGCCACGCTAAATGAGGTCTCCCATCCCACGCACGGCCGGCCAAAGACTATCTCAATCATGCCTGCTCCTGTGGAAATTTTGCCTATCAACTTTTTGGCGGCCACTTAACGCCAGCCAATTCCTTTGGCAATTGCTTTGGGTCAACCGGGTAAATGAGCGACATGTCGGGCTTGGTCTTTGCGCCGGGCAGAAATTCAAGTTCCTTCGGCCCACCCACGATGAGCCAGAGCACTCGGTTTCGGTATCGTTGAACACCTGACGCAACTGGTCTGGCCCAACGAGCACCCCGCCATGCTTCGGCACAGTCAATGTCTCGTCGCCCACACGGATTCGCCCCACTCCTTCCAAGACGAAATAGAATTCTTCTGCCCAGATATGCTTGTGGAGCGTGTTGGCGCTATTCGGTGGCAACCGCCAAAGCCTTGCTCCAAGATTCTCGCTCTTGGTTCGCTCCAAAAAATCCGCGTTTGGAATTTTCATCATCTCAGAGAGACGCCAATGGAGGTCGTCCGGCGTAATCAAAAAGAAACCTTCTATCGCTTTCATTGTAGTTTTCTTAGGTGAACAGTGATCAGTGGATCGGTCTCAGGCGAAGATTTGGGAAGAACTGAGTTGGCGCAAATCGGCCGCTATACAGCAAGGCCTTCTCCGGTGACCACCCCACAAGTCTTCACACTGACGCTGCTGGCCATGATCGCGTTTGCGAGCAACTCGCTGCTTTGCCGGTTAGCGCTAAAGCAGACCAGCATCGACGCAGCCAGTTTTACATTCATTCGCATTTTCTCCGGCGCCGTCGCGCTATGTCTCACCATGAAGATCAGAACCTGGTTGATCACCGATCGAACGCCTTCGCCACGGGCCGCTTCTTTTTCCCACTCATCACCAATCACTGATCACTCATCACTGCGACGAACGACATGCGTCGTCGCGGGCAACTGGCTCTCCGCGCTCGCGCTGTTGGTTTACGCGGCCGGCTTTTCATTTGCGTACACGACTCTTTCGGCCGGAACTGGCGCTCTGCTTTTGTTTGGCGCTGTTCAGGCCACGATGATTTTCTGGGGCATGCACAAAGGCGAAAGGTTGGATGCAACCCAGATCGCCGGCTTCCTCATTGCCGTGACCGGACTTGTCGTGCTTGTGTTTCCTGGACTTTCCGCACCGCCATTAATTGGTTCGATCCTGATGCTTGGAGCTGGCGTGGCTTGGGGCATTTATTCACTGCGCGGCAAAGGAGAAAGAAATCCGGCCAGCGCGACCACTGGAAATTTTGTTCGCGCAGTTCCGTTCGCGGCTGCTGTCAGCATCATTTTCGTTCCGTGGGCACATGTCGATTTTACCGGAGTCACTTATGCCATCATCTCTGGGGCGATCACCTCAGGCCTTGGTTACGTGATTTGGTACAGCGCACTACCGGGCTTGACAGCTACCAGCGCCGCTTCTGTCCAACTTAGTGTCCCGGTTCTGGCTGCCACGGGCGGAATACTCTTGCTAAGTGAACTTGTTACCCTGCGCTATGTGCTCGCGTCAATCTCGGTGCTTGGCGGGATCGCGCTCGTCGTAGTAACTCCGCATTCCCAAGATAGAATGTCAAACCCCTAGAACCCACCTCATAAACAGGTTTGTATCGGTTCAGTTATGATCTGGTTCCTTGATTTTCATAAGACAATCCGCAACGCCAGCGCGGCGATTGCCAGCAAGAGAAAAATGATCGCTAGGCCGAACGAGTGATCATGCGCTCGGAGGTGCGTGATGATGGCGCCGATGAAAAACAACGTAAGGCCGATAGCAGCCGCTATCCCGATGGCTGGCACGCCGATGCCGACCAGCAGCCCGAGCGCCCCTGCTGCTTTGAGGATGCCCAAAATGGTAATCCATGATTCCGGTACACCCACCTTCTGCATGTTGATGAGGATTTGCTTGTAGCGGATGAAATCGAGCGTGGCCGAGAAGATGGTAGCAGCAGCGGCCAGGAGAGTGACAATGAGGTAGGCGGCAAACATGACGAACTCCAATAATTATTTCGCGATGCCCACGATTTTGTTGATATGTTTCTTTTGCTCGATGGCATCGAGCATGAATGCTGCAACCGCTTTGCGGGCCAGACTGAAACCCATCCTGGGCGCGGCACCCTCCCGGCTTCGATAGGTGAGGTAGTCTTCCTCAGTGAGACGAGGAGGACGGGCGATTGTCCAGTCGAGCTCGCTACCTTGCACGATTTCTTCCATTGCCAACGAATCGCGCATATGGTTTCGAAGGATAAAACTGACGATTCGATTGGGAACACCGGGGAAATGTGCTGCAGCCGAAAGAATGACGAGCCGTTTCACTCCTGAACGCTGCATTGCTCGAGTAGTCGCAAGTGCGCTGTCGTGAAGAAGTGAGCTCGGTTTGAAAACCTCGCGCGGTCCTAGTGCGGAAAGGACTGCATCGTGATTTTGCATTGTATCAAACAGTTGGTTCTCGTCCATCACATTCCCCTTGAGCACGGTAAGTCGCTCATTTTTTAAGGTGACGCTTTCAGGCGAACGAACAAACGCGGTGACATCATACCCTCTCACAAGAGCTTGCTTAACAATCTCCCGTCCAACGCGGCCCGTCGCTCCTATGACAAATAGTTTCATAATCGATTCCTTGCTATTACGATTCTTGTTGGTTCAACTGGTGTTTCGTTCGCAGAACGCTCTGTTTGCCGGCGAAATGATGATGCGACCTCTGAATCAGATCCATTGCCGGCTGCAAATCCTCTCCATCATTCACAATGAAGGTGACGTATCCTGCTTCCGGCGCCCAGCGGTGCGGGCGTCCTCTACCTTCCGCTAGAACCCGCTCCTGATCGTCTTTCGACAATCGAATATCGCAGTGGCCGCGGCCATGAATATGCATGAACATTGTCCGTCCGACGAAAAAGGCGTCTTCGTGGATTCCAGCATTCTGTCGCTCGGTTACAGCCGGCAAGCTGAGAATCCTGCGCCGTAATTCCTGATTAAGTTCTGATGTCGATTTCATAACTGTTCCTTTTGTTGCAATCATATTTCTAATCCAATGTCTGCGGTAATTTTGGTTTCTCAATTCAGAACGGAGTAAGCCAAGCGAGCGACATGTACGGCATGGGCGCGCTAGTAACAGAGAGCGCGATATGAGCGCGGCCAATGATTTGCGCAGATTCAAAGAAAATGGATTCTGTGTAATTGATCTGTGACGATCTCTGTTAATCCGTAAACGTTATGCCGCGTTGTCCCTGGGCTACGACCGAACCAGCCATCAGTTATCACGATCAGGAATGGGGCGTCCCTGTGCACGATGACCGGCTGCTCTTCGAATTTCTCATCCTCGAAGGCGCGCAGGCAGGGCTGAGTTGGAACACTATTTTAAGGAAACGGGAGAACTATCGGAAGGCGTTCGATGGATTCCGACCGGAGAAGATCGCACGCTACGGCACGGGCGACATGCAGCGACTACTCGGCGACGCCGGGATTGTGCGCAACCGATTGAAAATCGCGGCCACAATCGAGAACGCAAAGATGTTTTTCGCCGTGCGCAAAGAATTCCGGTCTTTCGACGCTTACATGTGGAGCTTCGTCGGCGGCAAACCAATCCAGAATCGTTGGCGTACCATGGCTGAGGTGCCTGCGCGCACAGCGGAATCCGATGCGATGAGCCGCGATCTGCTGCGACGCGGATTCAAATTCGTCGGCTCCACGATTTGCTACGCGTTGATGCAAGCGACCGGCATGGTCAACGATCACCTCGTGACATGTCCGCGACGTACGGAACTCGGTGGTGTACAGCGCCGGCGCCGAAGCAAGCCGCTAAACAAAAAGAAAGGCAAGAACTCATGAACTGCAGAAAAAACGTCCTGCTTTAATGCGGTCCTCGCAGCTGCTTTGAAGAATCAGAACGCGCCCTAATCGGAAAAAGAGGATGAAAGTGATGTTGTGGTTAGTAAGATTTTAAAAGATGGTCAATTCGACGGTACGGGGCAGATCCATATATTTTCCCCGCTAACGATTTTCGAGCAATCCACTTCTATCTGGAAAAGTGCTCGTCGAACACAATATTACCGAATGTTTATGATTCCGCGTGCTATCGCCCGTCCGCGCGCACCGCACGTGTCCAGCGCTTTGATCGCCTGCGCGCTTCCGATTGTGATCCTGTGCAGCGGCAGGCTGCTGGCAATTTATCTCGAGGAAAAGACGATTCATGCGACCGCTCCCAAAGATTTCTTTATTAAGAATCAGGGACTTGCATTCGAGCGCGCTGCGGCGCGCGCGCCGGATATCCTGCTCCTTTATGGCAGCTCCGAATTGAGCGATCCTATTCCCAACAGAGCATCTGATTTCTTTTCCAGTGAGCCCACTGGATTTCAGGTGTGTCCTGTAGGGAGGGCAGGTACTACGTCACTGATTATTTTACAAAAACTCGGTGCACTGGGCTCTGAGTTGCGCGGCCGGAAAGTTGCGATCTCGCTGTCACCGAGCTGGTTTTTAAGGCGTGCCATCAGGCCGGATTTTTATGCCGGAAGCTTCTCGCTACCGGCGGCCAGCCACATTCTTTTTGGCGATGCCCTTGATCTGAACCTGAAGACTGAGATCGCAAGGCGAATGCTGCAGTTCCCCGACACGTTACCAAAGGGTGGCCTCCTCCAGCTTGCTGCTACCTGCCTCGCTTCTGACCGTCCACTGGACCGCATGGTGCTGATGGCTATCTGGCCGTTGGGAAAGTTGCAGAACATAGCACTCGATTTGCAAGACCACTTTGAAGCGCTCGTTTACATTTTGGGTGGCGGTAAACCGATCCCACATTGGTTACGGCTGTTCTCTTTGCACAAACCGCATTCGCCTAACGCTCCGAGTCACGATGGCCACCGATCCGTGACGACCGAGTCTCGCAGTGCAATTCGACCGGCCGGCGATGCGGCGTTTCGCGCGCGGGTCGCGGCTGCAAGTGAATGGATCGATTTGGAGCTATTGTTTCGCACACTTAGAGAGCTCCGAGCGCAACCGCTCATTCTAAGCATGCCGATTGACGCTTATGCCGCGAGGGGCGTCTCACGATCGGCTCGCCAAGTCTATTACGACAAGATGCGCGAGCTTGCCCAGCGATATCACTTCCGGGTAATTGAGTTTGAAGACCATGATGCCGACCCGGCTTTTCTAATTGCCCGTCGTGAGCATCCCACATCAAAAGGGTGGATGTATTACAACCGAGCGCTCGACGATTTCTTTCATAAGGCTAAATGATACTTGTTCCGAAGCATTGAAAGACGACAAAGACAACATCCAGTTCAGCGCGGTGGAAGATCATGGTGGGATATTGACCATTCGTGGCGGCGGCGCCCGTAGGGATTGGAATGGTATTCATTATAAACAGGGCATGTCACGCAAGAACGTCGGAACGACAAGCCTGTCAGCGAACATCGCTACGATCCCACCCGGCGGCGTCGCGTACGCCCATATTCACGTCGATTTCGAAGTGATCCTTTACATCATCGAAGGAAAAGTGCGCCACGAATTTGGATCCGGCCTTAAGCAGGTCATTGAGAACAAAGCCGGCGATTTCATTTACATTAAGCCCGGCGTGCCGCATGAAGTCTTTAACATGAGCGACACCGAACCAGTCGTCGCCTTTGTCGCCCGCTCCTCCGCCGATGAGTGGGACTGCATCATTCCCTACGACCGCAATCAGCCGGAATGACCCTCACTTTGAAAAAGACCGTATGTCCGCCCCGCGCAGCGATGATGTCGATCGAGGAAATACGGCGATGTTTTCCGGCGCTCGCACGCACTCATAACGGTTATCCAGTTGCCTATTTCGACGGGCCAGGCGGCACTCAAGTGCCACGAATCGCGGTGGAGGCAATGAACGATTATCTTTATCACCATAACGCCAATACCAATTGGGCGTATCCAACAAGCGAGGAGACCGACACGATCATCGACTCAGCCCGGCGCGTGCTGGCTGATTTCCTGAACGCAAGACAGACCGAAATCGTGTTCGGCGCTAACATGACGACATTAACCTTTCACCTCGCCCGCGCTCTCGGTCGCAGATACGAACGCAACGACGAGATTTTGGTCACCGAGCTTGACCATCACGCCAATATCGCACCCTGGCAGCTTCTCGAGAAGGAATGCGGCGTGAAGGTGCGAATGGTGAAAATGATTCCTGAAACCGGAGAGCTCGATTGGGACGACTTTTCCGGGCAATTAAACGAAGACACGAAGCTGGTGGCGATCGGCGCGGCATCGAACGCTCTCGGTACGATCAGCGATGTGCGGCGCGCCGGGCGACTGGCACACTCGTTAGGCGCGCAAATCTTTGTCGACGCTGTCCATTACGCTCCGCATCAATTGATCGATGTGCGCGATTGGGATTGCGACTTCCTCGCTTGCTCCGCCTATAAGTTTTATGGCCCGCACATCGGAATTCTGTACGGCCGGCATGACCTGCTTCGCTCGCTTGATTTTCCGAAACTGATCCCGGCACCCGATTCAGCACCGGAACGGGCTGAGACTGGCACGCAGAATCATGAAGGAATCGCAGGCGCAGCAGCGGCTGTCGATTTTCTCGCCTCGCTCGCTGCAGGCGCGACCCGGCGCGAACGCCTGCGCGCTGCGTTCCAGCAACTACACGAGCGCGGCGACGCACTAATCACGCAACTTTGGAATGGACTGCAGGAAATAAAGGGTGTCCGCCTCTATGGACCGCCACCCGGCACAGAGCGCACACCAACGATCGCATTCACTGTGAACGGCGTGCCGTCAATAAAGGTAACGAAAAAATTGGCGGAACGCGGAGTATTCCTTTCACACGGCGACTTCTACGCGATGACAGTGGTGGAGCGATTGTGCCAAACTCCGCACGGACTCGTCCGCGCGGGTTGTGCCTGTTATACCACGCCGGAAGAAGTGGACCGGTTGCTAGCCTGTGTGCGCGGCCTGTAGCTGTTCTCGCATACTTGTCGAAGGCGCGCCTCACCAACTCTTCAATATGAGCGACACCGAACTTGTCGTCGCCTTCGTAGCCTGCTCATCCGCCGACGAATGGGACAACATCATTCCTTACGATCGAAATCAGTCTAGTCCGCCGTGAAGCGGGTTGCTTCTTCCACGGTGCCGGACAGTTGCTCGTAAAATTCTCCAGTCCAAAAGGACTTTCCAAGACGATTTCAGAGAGAGAAGGCCTCGTCGCAAAGCGCGAAGGGAGCCATCAATAAACTAAAGAAAGGTACTATGGAAGAAGAACGTAATCCGAATGAACCGATCAAGCCTGCGGCTCCTGGACAACAAGGCGGCCAACAGGGAGATCGCGACAAAGAGAAGGAACGTGAGAAACAGGGCGGTGGCGACCAGCCGGGTGGCGGCCAACCGGGCGGCGGTCAGCAAGGCGGCGGACAATAAGCCTTGCGTCGTGAATTACTAGGCGGCGGGAGGCGGCTCCCGCCGTTTTTCTTGTGCGCGTACGGCTGGCGAAGCTGGGCTGTTTTCTTCCCGCATTTATCCTCCGCCGATGGGTGAGACAATATTAATCCTTACGACCGCAATCAGTCGGCCTGAGATCTCGTAAGCCGCGCGCGGAATGTCAAATGGCCTGTTCGCGAAAACTTTCGAAGTTGGGGGCGATTCATTTCCCTTCGTGATTATCCCTCCGTAAACCCCGGAGTCGCGCTTGCCTGGAGTAAATTGCTTCCGCCGGCACCCGTCGTAGACCGCTCGTCAAGCCGACCTTCGATAGAATCCAGATCAACCATTTTGTCGGGTCCCACTCCCACGGCTTCACGCCGTTTCGATAGTCGTGTTGAAATTCGTGGTGATAATTGTGATAACCTTCGCCGAAGGTAAACAGCGCCATCAGGAATGAATCGCGCGCGCTGCATCGCGTCGAATACGGCTGCCGCCCAATGGTGTGGCAGGCCGAGTTGATCAGGAATGTGCCGTGTTGGAGCACGACAACTTTTGCGACGCCGCCGATGAGAAAACCACCGAGCGCGCCGACCCAGCCGTCCCACACGAACCCGGCCAGCGTCGGCAGGACGAAGCTGACCACGACGGCGAGGAGATGAATATGTCGATGTTGCCACATGACCAACGGATCTTTTTTTAGATCGGCGACGTTATCAAACGGCGGTTCGGGCCAGAGCTTGAACAACAACCAGCCGATGTGAGCGTGGAAAAACCCTTTGCTGATGTCGTACGGGTCTTCGTCGTGATCGACATGTTTATGATGGCGTCGATGATCGCTCGCCCACATCAGGACAGAATTCTCAAACGCAGCAGCGCCGAAGATGAGCGTGAACAGGCGCACCGGCAGTCTGGCCCGGAAAGTCATGTGGGAAAACAGACGGTGATAACCGAGCGTGATGCTGAAGCCGGTCGCGCCCAATAACATCGCGAACAGGGCGAGTTGGAACCAATCAACGCCGAAATACCATAGGTACAACGGCACCGCGGTGAGTGTGAGAACAAACGTGCCGATCAGGAACGAGCTTGTCGTCCAATTGATGCGGTCTGTCGGAATGCGGAAAATCAAGGAGAACAAGTTTGAAGAGGATCACCGGCTCATTGTTGTCGGTCGTCCGAGAACAACGTCCTCTTTTGTCCAGGTATGAATGCTGCCGCAGTGCGCGCAGGTGAATTTTTGTGTTTTCATTCTGGCCGTCCGCCAGCGTTTTTCCTCTATTGTCCTTCCCGTATCGGTCAGCTTTGAAGTGGAAGGACAGCGCACGAGCAAGCTTTTGATGTTGGGACCGGCCTTTGGTTTCGGCCGTCGCGGTGGATCGAAAAAGAATCGCGTCGCCATGTTAGAGCCGATAAACGATGCGAGCTTTGGCGGTGTCGTATGGCGACATCTCCATTTTTACTCGATCACCGATCGTCAGACGAATAAAGCGTTTGCGCATTTTGCCGGAGATATGCGCAAGAACGAGATGTTCGTTAGCGAGTGCGACCCGAAACATGGTCCCGGGGAGCACCGTCATAATCGTACCCTCCAGTTCGATGGCTTTTTCGGAGTCCATAGTGTCGACTCTCGGCGAATTGCGAACAGCGCGGCCCCGAAACCTTCCGGGGCCGGCTGCTGAATCAATGCTATCGGCGATTGCCCGAGAAGGAACGCCGCGCGCCGTAAGAACGTGGACGTTCCTCGCGCGGACGCGCTTCGTTCACAGTTAACGCGCGGCCGTTGAGTTCGTGGCCGTTGACCGCTGCCATCGCGGCATTGGCTTGTGCGCCATCGTTCATGGTGACGAACGCGAACCCGCGCGATTTGCCAGTCATCCGGTCCATCATCAGACGGACTTCGTTGACAGCGCCGTGTTGTTCGAACAGATCCTGAAGATCGTTCTCGGTTGTCTCAAAAGAGAGATTACCTACATACAGTTTCATTGTGTTTTGAATTTGGAAAAACTACCGATCTACAGAGCCGTTCCCGGGAATCGGGTTTCAAACCACCAATGAGCGACGCTCACCTGACGATCTACCGTGCAGTGAAGTTAAACAGAGTAATCCAATAAGGGCGGAGTATCGCCCAGGTTGGGCGAAACGCAAACGATTATTTCACTCGCCTAAAACGACATAGGATTCACTGGATCGAGCCGAGTCTTGCCGCTCGGTCGGGCCTTTGTCAGGATCGCAGAATGAAGCATCTTCTTCTGGCCTGTCTCTTTCCGATGGCGTTAACAGCTCAGACCATGCAGCAGCTGACTGAACAGTTGGGTAAAACTGTGCTGTACGGCGACATTGCTCTTTCTCCCGACGGCAAACATGTCGCATGGGTGCAATCCACGGCCGCGACAACATCAAAGCACACCTACATTCGTGAAACATCCGGAAGTGCGCCGGCGGCGATGGTTAACATCCCGAGAGCCGGCGAAAGGACAGACTTCGATCCCGCCTGGGCCCCCGATTCCAAGACGCTCGCAGTTTTTTCCAGCGCGGGCGAGAAAGAGCAGCGGCAACTCTGGACGGTAAATGCCGATGGTTCCAATCCTACAAAAATTACAAGCCTGAAAGGATACGCAGCCCGTCCACGTTGGTCACACGATGGGAAACAAATTGCTTTCCTCTATATCGAAGGCGCGAGTGGCGGCGGCCCGTTAATGGCCGCACCTGCCACGACTGGCGTCATCGACAGAGCGATTCATAATCAGCGGATTGCTGTTCTCGACGTCGCTAGCGGCCAGTTACGCCAGGTTTCACCAGAGAATCTTCACGTCTACGATTACGATTGGGCGCCAGACGACAAGATATTCGTCGCAACCGCGGCGCCGGGGCCAGGCGACAACAATTGGTGGATCGCGCAGATTTACACGATCGACATCGCGAAGGGTAACGCCGCATCCATCTACAAGCCTTCTCTTCAGGTCGCAGTTACGCGCTGGTCGCCGGATGGCAAGTCGATCGCGTTTATCGAAGGCTTGATGAGCGATGAAGGATTTCACGGCGGCGATTTATTTACGATCGCTGCCGACGGCCGCAACGTGCAGAATCGTACGCGAGGTCGTAAAAGTTCGATCAGCTCACTTTTCTGCCTCGCGCCGGATCGCATTCTTTTTACAGAGATAGTCGGAGGCGCAAGTGCGATCTCTGAATTGGCACTCGCCAATAATTCGGTGCGGACGATTTGGAAAGGCGCGGAGCATCTTTACGCATTCGGTAATTTTCCGAACTTCACTGTTTCCAAGGACGGCAAATTCGCGGGTGCAGAACGCAGCAGCTTTGAAACACCTCCCGAGATCTGGGCCGGACCGATCGGTGATTGGCATCAGCTGACCGGCAACAACTCAGGTCTAACCGCATCCTGGGGCAAAGCCGAGAATCTTGAGTGGACAAACGAGGGCTTCAATATTCAAGGCTGGCTTCTGTCGCCGGCGAAAGTGGAGTCCGGCAAGAAATATCCCTTGGTCGTTCTCATCCATGGCGGACCTTCAAGTGCGGAAATGCCCGACTGGCCCGCTTCATTTGGGATGTCGAGAGCCATCATCGCAGCGCTTTCGTCACGAGGTTATTACGTGCTGATGCCGAATCCTCGCGGAAGTTACGGTCAGGGAGAGGATTTTACTCGCGCCAACGTTAAAGATTTTGGCGGCGGCGATCTGCGCGACATGCTCGCCGGAGTGGATGCTGCGATAAAAAAACATCCGATTGATTCTGCGCGGCTCGGCGTGACTGGGTGGAGTTACGGTGGATTCATGACCATGTGGACGGTCACGCAGACCAATCGATTTCGTGCAGCAGTCGCCGGCGCCGGCATTGCCAATTGGCAAAGTTACTATGGCCAAAACTTGATCGATCAATGGATGATTCCGTTCTTCGGCGCATCAGTTTACGACGATCCCGCCGTTTACGAGAAGAGTTCGCCGATTCACTTCATCACGAATGTGAAGACCCCTACCCTCGTCATTGTCGGCGAACGCGATGCGGAATGTCCTGCGTCGCAGTCCTACGAATTCTGGCACGCGTTGAAGACGCTCGGTGTGCCGACACAGCTGATCATTTATCCGGGGGAAGGCCATCTCTTCATCAAGCCTGAGAACCAGGCCGACCGAATGGATAAGACAGTCGGATGGTTCGACAAATATTTGCGCTAACTTCCTTTCACGTTCCCTGTTCCTCCCCGTCCTCGGGCTTAAGTTTTCTTGATTCACTGAACGATTTTCGTGTATTTTGATCCTTCGTAACAACATCATGAGACAAGCACGAAAAGTTATCTTCATCAGCGCGCTCTGCCTGACCGCTACCTGCATTGTTACGGTACAGGCTGGCAGCGAAAAGAGTGTCACTGCCGCTCAGGTCAACGGCACCTGGCAAAGGAAAGGCGGTGAATTTAAAATCTGGGCGCTCGGCCAACAGCGTCTTCAGATCGAATTTTCGGGCGTTTACGAATACAAAACGCCGCAAGGCCCAACGGCCAATACCGGCGAAGGCAGCGGCATCGCGACCATTGAAGGCGACACCGCCATCTTCAAGCCAGAGGGCGCGGAAGAGGAATGCCGGATCACCCTAAAATTCACCGGCGGCAAACTTGCAGTCACCCAAACCAGCGTTTGCGGGTTTGGCAACAACGTGACCGCCGCAGGCACTTACAAAAAAGTTTCCACTAAGAAACCAAAGTTCGACTCCGACTGACGTCTGCTTGCCGCGCGGTAGGTCACGAAGTCAGGTTAAATGTTGAGCGCCTGCCGCGCCGCAGCCAAGCGAAGGCGGGGTTGCATCGATTGCGAAGCGGCTCTTGTTTTGCCGGTCTCGTCACTCGCTTGCCAAGCCGGAGCCTTTAGCGAAGGCTGTCACCTGTCGTTTTTGCTTCTTCAAATTTATGCCTAAGTACCTTGTCATTAGCACGAGCGGCAATCCCGACAGTAACAGCCGCCGGATGGGCCGCGTCGCGCTCGCGCAACTGCAGAAGCGAAAAGTCGACTGCGATTGGATCGACATCCGCGAACTGGACCTGCCGCTGTGCGACGCGGATAAATGTTATGGGATACCCAGCTCAAGAAAACTGAGCTCGGCGATTGAACACGCCGACGGCATTCTCGTTGCCGCGCCAGTGTATAATTATGATGTCGCCGCCGCGGCTAAGAACATGATCGAGCTTAGCGGGAACGCGTGGGAAGACAAAATCGTCGGCTTTCTTTGCGCTGCCGGAGGCACAGCCAGCTACATGTCGGTCATGGCTTATGCTAACAGCCTCATGCTCGATTTTCGTTGCGTGATTATTCCGCAGTTCGCCTTTGCCACGGCCGACGCTTTCGACGGCGACCGCATCACCGACAAAAAAATTACCCAGCGAATCGAGCAAGTCGTCGACGAATTGGTCCGCTTCACCAAAGCGCTCCGCGGCTAGCCTGCGCAGATTTCAACGCTTCAGTTTCTCAGCGTCTCAGCTTTTTGGTTCCGGGGCCACTCGCAACACAATCTTGCCGCGCGCGTGACGCGTCTCGATTTGCTGATGCGCTTTCGCAGCTTCGGCTAATGGAAAAGTTTGCGACACGATTGGCATGATCTTGTTCGCCTCAATCAACTTCGTCAGCTCATCGAGCACTTTTGCATCGGGATGCGCCATCAGTCCGGAACAGCGAATTGCGCGTTTCTCGCATTCGGCGGGATCAGGGTCGCCGGTAATCGAAACGATCACGCCGCCTTTCTTCACCACGCCGTACGACGCAGGAAGTGTATCTGCACGAACACAGTTCAGGACAACATCGACATCTTTCACGACGTCTTGGAACTTCGTCGTCTCGTAATCGATGGGTTGATCGACGCCAAGTTGCTTCAGCAAATCTTGGTTCGTCGCCGAACCAGTTGCGATCACCTTCGCGCCGCGCGCTTTCGCAATTTGCACCGCAAAAGAGCCGACCCCGCCGGACCCGCCATGAATCAGCACGGTCTGTCCCTTGTCGATCTTCGCCGTATCGATGAGCGCTTGCCACGCCGTCGTCGCCGCCAGTGGCACGGCGGCGGCCTTTTCGCAGTCAATGTTCTTCGGCTTGAGCGCCATCTCTCCCTCTTTCGCAGTCGCAAACTCGGCGTAACCGCCGCCGCGCATGATCGACAGGTAAGCGTAAACCGCATCGCCAGCTTTGAACTTCGTGACGTTGGCTCCGGTTTTTTCAACAACGCCCGCGATGTCATAACCGATGATCATCGGTCGTTTGTCGAATCCCTCCTCGACAGCATCCCCTGCCTCACGTACGCATCGACCGGATTCACCCCGGCCGCAATCACACGGACAAGGACCTCGTCATCTCTAGGCTCCGGCCGCGGCACCTCCTGCAATTTTAATGTTTCCGGCCCGCCGTAATCGCGCAACACCACCGCCTTCATCAGTGGCCCTGTCGCGGCATGCACAGAAAAAACGGCGACAGCCGCAAATGCAATCACCGTCAGCGGTCGTAAAATTCGCATGCGTCCAGCCTCTCCGGCGCGCCTGTTTAAGGCGAGCGAAAAAATCACGTCAGTTTTTTTGCAAACGCAAGATTTGACCACAGAGAACACGGAGCACGCAGAGAAATAAATTCAGTTTGCCTCCGTCAACTCTGTGCCTCTGCGGTGAAGAATCCGTCTGATCGTTTGGACTTCCTTCTTTCCTGCGTTCCTTAGAGATGAATGCAAATCAAAGCTCAAGAAGAAATCTGGCCGCTCAAGGAACCGTTCCGGATTTCGCGCGGCAGCCGCACGGAGGCACGCGTCATCGTTGTGACCGTCACGGACGGCAAACACACCGGACGTGGCGAAGGTGCACCTTTGGCGCGCTACGGCCAAAGTGTTGATTCGGTGTTGGCGCAGATCGAATCGATGAAGAGAGAGAAAAATTTGGATCGACGTCAGCTGCAAAAACTGCTGCCAGCAGGTGCAGCGCGAAATGCGTTAGACTGCGCGCTGTGGGACCTGGAAGCGAAAATTTCCGGCAAACGCGTCTGGGAACTAGCGAACATTCCGAGTGTCGCTGAAGTCGAAACGTCGTTCACGATCAGTCTCGATACGCCCGAGAAAATGGCCGCCTCCGCGCAAGGCTACGGCGTGCCAGGGCCGCTGAAGTTGAAGCTCGGCGGTGACAAACTGGACCTCCCGCGGGTCGAAGCCGTGCGCGAGGTCGCGCCGAATGCGCGACTTCTGATCGACGCGAACGAATCGTGGTCGCCTGAGCTTTATCGGAAAATTGTTCCGGCACTGAAAGAATTAGCCGTTCGGCTGATTGAACAACCGTTTCCCGCCGACGCCGATGAAATCCTCGAAACTCTCGATCATTCGGTACCGGTCTGCGCCGATGAAAGTTGCCACACCAACGTCGATCTTCCGCGTCTGAAGAATCGCTACGAAGCGATCAACGTGAAGCTCG
>QHPD01000012.1 GCA_003218975.1 Verrucomicrobiota bacterium | reverse complement strand
TGATTAGCACCGATTTATCGATCGGGCTTTGAGCAGGGAAAAGCGCATCGGCCACGTCATAGCCGATAACGACAACATTGGCGCCGCCACGCGATTCGAGTTCGTTGAAGAATCGGCCGGCCGTACAATCGATGGTCGACGTTATGATGAAATCCGACGTCGTGCCGAGAACGAAGACGTTGTCCACCTGATTACCGCCATATTTAACTGATCGCATCAAATTCGATGTCGGCACCGCCACAACCAGATTGGAGTTCGGCGTTGCAGCGATCATCCTGTTCAAGGTCTCGGCGTATTCGGTTTTGATTTTTTTGCGGTCGCGGTAGTTCCACCAGTCGTCCACCGGTTTCCACGGCCATTGGGTGACGTAGAGAACGTCATCGCCGAGCACGGCCATGCTTTTATCGAAACCTATGGATATGCCGTTTACGGCGGTGCCCATCAACGTCACGGCGATGATGCCAATGATGACCCCGAGTGCCGTGAGCGTTGACCGCGTCAGGTTCGAGCGCATCTGCGCGGCCGCGATTTTCCAGCTTTCGCTCAGCTCGTAGAGAAAACGTTTCACTGTCTCTCTTAGCTTGCCGCCATCGATTCCATCGCCGGCATCACTCCAACTTCGTCGCTTTCGATAATACCGTCCCGCAAATGAACGGTGCGCCGCGCATGCGCGGCGATGTCGCGCTCATGCGTAACGAGAATAATTGTGTTACCGCGAGAATACAGGTCCTCGAGCAGCGCCATTATTTCTTGGCCGGTCCTGGAATCGAGGTTGCCAGTGGGTTCGTCTGCCAGAATGATTGAAGGATTGTTCACCAACGCGCGCGCGATGGCCACGCGCTGGCGCTGGCCCCCGGACAATTCGTTTGGCTTATGATGAATGCGGTCGCCCAAGCCCACATCTGCCAGTACCTGAGTCGCGCGCTCTTCGCGCCGCTCAGACTCGATGCCGGCGTAAATGAGCGGCAGTTCGACGTTACGCAACGACGTTGCTCTTGGCAGAAGGTTGAACGTTTGAAATACGAAACCAATCTCGCGATTGCGAACGGCCGCGAGTTCGTCGTCATCCATTTCTGCAACGTTCTTGCCGTTGAACTCATAGCGGCCGGAAGTCGGGGTATCGAGACAACCGAGCATGTTCATCAGAGTCGATTTACCACTCCCGCTCGGCCCCATGATGGCGATGTATTCGTTGCGGCGTATTTGCAACGTCACGCCGCGTAGCGCTCGCACGACTTCCTCGCCCATGACGTAGTCTTTCGTGATGTTCTCAATGTCGATCACGACCGGGCCGCGCGGTCTGTCTGAATTTCGAATTTCCATCGCAACTTCGACAGTTGCTCGTCGAGACTATTTCATTCCTTCTTTGTCGAGCGTTACCTTCGCGCCCTCCTTCAGCTTCCGGCTGATCGCGCTATAACTTCCCGAGATCACTTCGTCGCCGGGCTGAATGCCAGTCTTGATCTCCGTGTAGGTGTCATCGGAAATGCCAGTCGTCACTTTCGCCATCTCCGCCTTGCCGCTCTTTTTCAGGAACACAACCTTGGCGAGTTTTTCGCGTTCTTCTTTCTGCGCCTGTTTCTCCAGACGCTCATTGCTGAACTCCGCGTTGTTGTCACCTTTGTCACGCGCCGCGATCTTTTGTTTTTGTTTTTCGATCTCCTCCGGACTCAGGTTGGTGTCGCCCGTGCGAATCGTGACGCTCTGCATTGGTACTGCGACTGCATCTTTGACCATGTTCGTTTCGACATCGGCGGTGCAACTCAGTCCCGGGCGCAACACCACATCGTGATCGTCGATGCGAATCTTCACCTCAAAATTTGTCACTTCCTCCTGTGTGCCGGCGCCGGTCGTTTTCCCGGTGTTTGCAATTTGCTGCACGACTCCTTTGAATTTGCGACCTGCGTACGCGTCGATTTTCACGCTAGCCTTATCGCCCAGCTTCACGTTGACGACATCGTTTTCGTTAACATCGACCACCGCCTGCATATGGCTGAGATCGGCCACGCGCATCACTTCGGTTCCGGCGAATTGATTAGTGGCAACAAGGCGTTCGCCGAGTTTGCTGTTCAAAACGGTGACCGTTCCGTCCATCGGCGAATAGATCGTTGTCTTGGACAGCTGATCACGCGCCTGACTCGAGCTGGCCTGTGCGCGTTCGATTTCATGCAGCGAGCTTTCGTAAGTATTCTTTGCCACATCGTCAGCTGCTTCCGCGGCATTGTATTCCTGCTCTGAAATCAGCTTTTTACCGAACAAGTCTTCCGCTCGCTTAAAATCATGCTCGCTCTTCATCATTGTCGCTTTTTGCTGAAGATTGGTGGCCCTAGCGGCACTGATGGCCGCCTCTTGCTGCTCGAGCAGCGCTTTGTATGAATCCGGTTTAATCTTCACCAGCAGGTCTCCCTTTTTTACCTGCATGCCATCCTGAACTGGCAATTCGATGATTTCGCCAGCGACCTCCGGCGAGATTTTCACTTCGGTTTCCGGCTGTATCTTTCCAGTGGCGGAAACTGTCTGCAGAATTGTTCTGCGAACTGCTTTTTCAGTCGTGACGGGGATTGGCTTCTCGCGTTTGCTTGCAACGAATAGTCCAATAATCAGAAGCAAGACCGCGCCAGCCGCGCCGAAAATAATATTGCGTTTGCGACGCAAACGCCGCTTTTTCGCGTCTTGGGCAAGTGGGGGAGTGGTCAAGGCTTGATGCATAGGATGCTCGCTGAGCCGCACGGAAACTATCTCACTTTAGACTTTCGCAAAACGCACCCGTTCACCGTCATCGACAATGAGATACACCGAAGATTGCGTTTGGATTCAGCAAAGTTTGGGCCGTGGTTCCCTAATCCGTTCTCGAATGCGCTGAATTGCCCACATCGCGTGCTCTGCGATCAGTGGTTCCGGGTCCGCTGCGGCGCGTTCGAGCGCCGGAAGGTCGGATGGATCGCCCACATTGCCGAGCGCGACGCACACATTGCGCAGAAAGCCGCGACGCTTGATTCGTTTGATCGGTGAATTTTTGAAAAATCCGCGGAACTCTGCGTCATTCAGTTGCAAATATTCCCGCAACGACATGCCGGTCGTCGATTGGCGTGCCGAAAAAGCTGTTTCGTGGGAAACCTGAGCGAAGCGGTTCCATGGACAGGCATCCAGACAATCATCGCAGCCGAAAATTCGATCTCCGATAAGCGGGCGAAGCTCCAGTGGAATGGAGCCTTTTAACTCGATCGTCAGATAAGAAATGCAGCGGCGCGCATCGAGTCGATGCGGAGCAGTGATTGCCCCTGTCGGGCACGCTTTGATGCAACGCTCACACGTTCCACAGCGGTCGGGAACTGGCCGATCCGGCGGCAATTCGAGCGTCGTCAAGATTTCCGCGAGAAAGAACCATGTCCCGAACCGTTCATCGATCAGCATGGTGTTTTTGCCGTGCCAGCCGATTCCGGCCTTAGCCGCGTGATCGCGTTCCAAGATCGGGCCAGTATCGACGTAACATTTCTGCTCTCCACCGAAACGACGAAGAAAATTATCCACCTTGTCCAGCTTCTCTCTGATTACATCGTGGTAATCATCACCCCAAGCGTATCGAGCGATGCGTCCACGCTTTCCATCTTCTGTAGCGGCCCGCCTAAGGCGGATGTCGCCTGCTGGCACGTCACCCTGGAAATAATTCAGCGCCAAAACCACAATCGACTTAGCGCCAGGCAAAACCTTCTGCGGATCGCAACGCTTTTCTTCGCCGCGTTTCATGTAATTCATCTCGCCGTGTGCGTCCTGGCGCAACCACTTGCGAAATTCAGTTGCGTGCGCGGGAGGGTTGCAAACCGCTATGCGACACGAATCGAAACCAATCTGCCGCGCAAAGGACACGAGCTGCGCTTTCAATTCCGTTCTCGAAGTGTGAATCATTGCGCTGTAGCCGGGATCGATAATCCCAGCCCCGGGTTACGATCAAGTCTTCTGAGCTTACTCAAAATTGCCACAGCAACTTCTTCATCGGTGAGCACCGATGTATCGACGCGGAGATGTGCAATCTTCGCATAAAGTGGCAGCCGTGCCTGTAACATTTGTGCAAACGCTTCTCTTGGATTGTCGCCTTCCAGCAATGGTCGATTCGCCGCTCGTGAAGCGCGTTCGAAAAGCGTTTTTTCGTTGGCGTCGATCCATATCAGTATCCCAAGGCGCTTCAAACGATCGACATTCTCTTCGCGCAGTACGATTCCGCCACCCGTAACGATGATCGCCTGTGTCGCGGGTGCCAGTCCACGAAGTGCTTGAGTCTCCGCTTCACGGAAACGCTGCTCCCCATATTTGAAAAAGATTTCCAGGATCGAAATTCCGAATTTCGAAGCAACAATGTCGTCCGTATCGAGCAAGGCAAGCCTTGTCCGCCGGTGCAGGCAACGCCCAACGGAGGATTTCCCTGCGCCCATCATCCCGATGAGGACGATCGATTTGCCGGTTCGATTCATGATGCTTACGCTCCAGACTTCAAGCTCCAACATCCAGCGCAATTTGAAATTCGAAACTCAAATCGCTCCTTTCTGTTTTGGAGCTTGATAACTTCGAGCTTCTCTGGAGCTTGGGGTCTTGACATTAGAGCTTCAAAAGAACCCTATGCCAGCGCAAAAATCTTCTCCTCTAGTCGCCATTATCATGGGTAGTAAATCGGACTGGGAAACGATGCGACATGCCGCGGAAACGCTTGATGATCTTGGTGTGCCAAATGAAACGCGCGTGCTGTCCGCTCATCGCACCCCCGATGCGACCGCAGAGTTTGCGCGCAAAGCAGCTGATCGTGGCTTGCGAGTCATCATTGCCGGCGCGGGCGGCGCAGCGCATTTGGCCGGAGTCATTGCTGCTCACACGTGGCTGCCCGTTCTCGGTGTTCCAATCCAATCGAAGCTCCAGGGGCTCGACTCGCTTTTATCGACAGCCCAAATGCCCGGAGGGATTCCCGTTGGCACATTGGCGATCGGCGAAGCAGGCGCAAAAAATGCGGCGCTTCTCGCCGCTGCGTTTCTGGCCACATCCGACAAGATGATTCGCCAAAAATTAGAGACATTCCGCAAAAAACAGTCCGAAGCGGTATTGGCCGCGAAGTTGCCAAAGTGAAAACGGTGATTTCAACCGACCGCGCTGCGGCGGTTGAACTGCTGCGTAAAGGCGAGATTGTCGCGTTGCCCACGGAAACCGTCTACGGTCTCGCTGCTGACGCGCTGAACCCGATTGCGGTCGTGAAAATTTTTGAAGCAAAAGAGCGTCCGCGCTTCGATCCGCTCATCGTCCACTTGCCGAGCCGCGACTGGCTCGAGAAAATTGTCCATCTTCCGGCCGATGATCGGCAACTGATCTTTAAACTAGCCGCCAAATTTTGGCCTGGACCATTCACGATGGTTTTGCTGAAACGCGAGGTCGTCCCTGAGATTGTGACTGCAGGTCTCGACACGGTCGCGGTGCGAATCAGCGCGCATCCGGTTTTCGCTGAAATCGTGCGTGAATTAGATCAGCCGCTGGCTGCGCCGAGCGCGAATCGATTCGGTCGTGTCAGTCCCACGACCGCACAGCACGTCATGGATGAACTCGACGGACGAATCCCGTTGATCATCGACGCAGGTCCAACGGAGCATGGAATTGAATCGACCATTATCACTCTTCGTGACAGCAAGGCTTGTCCCGAGCGCAGTCGAAGGATCGAGATTTTGCGCCGTGGACCGGTCACCGAGGAGCAGCTGCGTGGCATTGGCTTCCAGCCAATGGTCCATTGGCAAGATGCCGATGCCACGAAAATTTCCGTGCCGGGGCAACTGCCCACGCATTACGCGCCGAAAACGCCGCTATGTGTGATCGACGATGTCAGGTCATTTTCGCCCAAGAAAAATCAGCGCGTCGGCTTGCTGGCATGGCATCCTGTCGAATCCAAAGAAAAATTCGCGGCAGTTCACCACTTGAGCGAACGACAAGACCTTCGCGACGCGGCTGCGAACCTTTTCCGGTATCTGCGCGAGCTCGATCAATCCGACCTCGATCTTATCGTTGCGGAACGAGTTCCCTCTCAGGGACTCGGCGCGGCGATTCTGGATCGGCTGCAACGCGCGGCGCACGAACTGTCGGATGGACAAGACACGCCTGAATGAATCCTTTGAAGAGCGGGTGCGGCTTATTTGGTTTGCTTTGGAATTCGGGATGATACTGGCAGCCGAGAAAGTAAGGGTGGTCGCGCAGCTCGATCAATTCCGCGAGGGTGCCGTCGGGTGATGTTCCTGAAATCACAAAGCCATTGGCGTTCATTCGGTCGCGATATTTCATGTTGAACTCATACCGGTGTCTGTGTCGCTCAGTCACTTCGGTGTCCCCGTAGATTTTTTCCGCGAGAGTCCCTTGGACGATCTTTGTTGGCCATGTGCCTAGCCGCATGCTCCCGCCTTTGTTACGAACGCCGCGCTGCTCTTCCAGCAGCGAAATCACTGGCTCTGGGGTGTCCTTGTCGAACTCGGTGCTGTTTGCGTCTTTGATCCCACAGACGTTTCTCGCGAATTCAATCGTGGCCACTTGCATGCCGAGGCAAAGACCGAGGTACGGGATCTTGTGCTCGCGCGCAAAACGAGCGGCTTTGATTTTTCCTTCAACTCCGCGAACGCCGAATCCGCCGGGGATCAGGAGGCCGGCCACATCTTTCAAGTGGCCATCGACGCCATGCTCCAGCGATTCGGCGTCGATAAGTTTGAGATTGATTCCGCAGTCTTGGCTCGCCGCCGCGTGGGTGAGTGATTCGTAGATGCTTTTGTAGGCGTCACGGACGTCCATGTATTTACCGACCACGGCTATTTTGACACGCTTTTTTGGGCTGACCACGCGCTCGACGAATTTCCGCCAGTCTGCCAGATCAGGCTCGGGCGTTTCCAGATGCAAAAGATCGCACACCAGTTTGTCGAGCTCCTCCGCGTGCAGGGTCAGGGGCACTTCGTAAATCGTGTGCTCGACGTCGCGCTCTTCGATCACCGCTTTCTCGGAAACGCTGCAGAACATCGACAATTTCCGACGGACATCGCGGTCGAGCGGTTTTTCGGTGCGGCAAATCAGCACCTGCGGCTGCAAACCGATCTCGCGCAGCTTCGCCACGCTTTGCTGGGTCGGCTTTGTTTTTAGCTCGTGCGCGGCCTTAATGTACGGAACGAGCGTGACGTGCATGTTCACCACATTTTGCGGGCCGACTTCGAGAATGAACTGCCGGATCGCCTCAAGGAACGGAAGACCTTCGATGTCGCCCGTCGTGCCGCCAATCTCCGTGATGACGACGTCGTATTTGCTCTCATCGGAAATCTCGCGGATGCGATCTTTAATTACATCGGTGACGTGGGGGATCACTTGCACAGTCTTGCCGAGATAATCGCCCCGCCGCTCCTTTAAAATTACAGTCTCGTAAACCTGGCCGCTGGTCAGGTTGTTATGTCGTGTCAGGACGCAGTTGGTGAAGCGCTCGTAGTGGCCAAGATCGAGATCAGTCTCAGCGCCGTCGTTGAGCACATAAACTTCGCCATGCTGGAACGGGTTCATCGTTCCCGGATCGACATTGAGATAAGGATCGAACTTCTGGAGAACGACGCGCAGACGTCGCGCTTCCAGTAGTGTGCCGAGCGAAGCCGCAGTCAGGCCTTTGCCTAACGAACTAACGACGCCACCGGTGACGAAAATGTATTTCATCTGGAGAAAGCCCTCCGTTGTGCGCGAACCAGTTTTTGCTCCAACGCGTGTGCGTCTTGGGGCGTGTCTATGCCGGGCGATCCTTTGTCAGTGATGAGCACATGAACCTTTACACCATTTTCCAACGCGCGCAATTGCTCCAGCGACTCGGCGCGCTCCAGCGGACTCGCTTTCCATTTTACAAACTGCAAGAGCACCGCGCGCCGAAAACCGTAGATACCCTGATGGCGAAGGTATTTTATCTTCGAAGGACTGCGCGGGAAGGGAATCGCAGCGCGGGAAAAATAGAGTGCGCGGCCGCTTGCATCCACAACCACTTTCACTTGGTGTGGAGAAGATGCTTCGGCGGGGTTCTCAAACGGATGCGCCGCAGTAACGATGTCGATCTTGCGATCTGAGTGGAGTTTTTCGACAAGCTTGTCAATTAAATGTGGATCGACCAGCGGTTCATCGCCTTGGATGCTGATGATGTAATCGAATTTGGTTGCCTTTTTTGCGACTTCCGCCACCCGATCGGTTCCGCTGCGATGTCTGGGTGAAGTCAAGGCAACTTCCGCGCCCCACTCGAAAGCGAACGTCGCGATGCGCATATCGTCAGTGGCGATGATCAGCGAGTTCAGATTTTTCGCTTCCCGACATCGTTCCAAGACATGCTGTAGAAGAGGCTTACCAGCAACGAGATGCAGCGGTTTTCCCGGAAAACGCGTGGAAGCCCATCGAGCAGGAATAACGCCGAGTACCTTATTCATGCGTCGGGGTTGCGAATGAGCGTTTGCCTGCCAGGAGCGGCACTGTGGTTCCTTCGCGGCTCGGGATGACGACGCTACCATGACGTCGCACTCAAGATAATTTCTGCCGCTGTGGGCAAGTCCTCGGCAATCCAATCTGCGGTGCTGTCGGTCGTATCGCATTGAGGTCCGGTCTTAACCCGGATCGCGCGTACGCCCGCGTTGTGACCGCATTCGACGTCGATCTCCTTATCGCCAATTAAAAACGAACGGGAAAGATCGATCTGGTGTTCTTGGGTCGCCTCCACGATCATTCCCGGCGCGGGCTTGCGACAACTGGAGTGCTGCCCGGGAACGTCGGGGCAAAAATAAGTCGCATCGATTAAACCAGCGCCTAATTGCCGCAAGACTTCGGCTTCAACCGCGCGATATTGCTCGACCGTGAACAACCCGCGCCCGATGCCGCTTTGGTTGGTAATGATAATGAGTTTAAACCCGTTCGATTTCAAACGACGCAGCGCTTCCGGCACGCCGGGAAAAATCTTCACGTCTTTCGGGTCGGAACAATAATCGCGATCCTCCATGATGGTTCCGTCACGATCGACAAAGATGGCAGGCGACGCCCCATCAGTCATGTTCGCTGTCCTTCCGGAAACTGGCGATAAGTTCGTCTCGGGTGACGGTCGCTGTTCCAAGTTTGCTGATTACAACAGCGCTTCCATGGTTGGCAATCTCCGCTGCTTCAATCGGAGTCGCTTCGCAGGCCAGTCCAAGGGTGAAGAGAGCAATAGCGGTGTCGCCCGCGCCTGAGACATCGAAAACCTGCCGCGCCTTCGTTGGAATGTAATGCGGCGCTTTATTCTGCTGGAAAAGCATCATGCCGTGTTCGCCGAGCGTGACGAGAAGATATCTTGTCTCCCATTTTTTAAGCAACGCTTCACCGGCCCTCCTAAGATCGACGTCTTCGGCCGGAGCTTCATCTGGATCCCGCCACGGAACGCCTGACGCCAGGAAGGCTTCAGCGCGGTTTGGTTTCACCACCGTGGCACCGTGCCAATCGACGTCCTGCCGCGGGTTAGGATCAGCCGCGACAATTTTATTTTTCTTTCGAGCGGTGTACGCAATTTGGGAAACCAATTCAGTCGTTAAGAAGCCCTTGCCATAATCTTCAAAGATGATCGCGTCGATATGTGTGAGGTTTCTTCGAACGGCTTCGACGGCTTGTTGGATTTGTGCCGTCGACGGCGGGGTGAATTGCTCGCGATCGACACGGACAACCTGCTGGTGGCGGGCGATGATGCGTGTTTTCACAATCGTGCGAAACGTCTCATCCTCGATGGCGTTGGAGATGTCGATCTTCTGTTGGGCTAATAAATCGCGGAGCTGGCGACCGCTGGCGTCTTTGCCGAGCAAGCCGATCACCTCAACATGCTCGACGAATTCGCGCAGGTTGCGGGCGACATTGGCCGCTCCCCCTGGATAAAATGACTCGCCGGTTACCTCGACAACCGGCACAGGAGCCTCGGGCGAAATCCGACCTACTTTGCCCCACACGAATTCATCGAGCATCAAATCGCCGATTACGAGTATTCGCTTTGATGGCGCGCGACCCAGAAGCTCATGTAGCCTAATCAAGTTCATAAAAAATGCGCATGATGCCGCCGAGGCAGCGCAGTGGTTCGATTCAAGGAAGTCAAAATATTCTGGACGGCGTTTGTGCGCGGGGCGGGTTCTGTTTAAGATTGCTCCACTAATCCTGAATACGAATACGAAATCAATAGTCGAAAATGCCAATGCTTACGTTCACTAAACATCTCCAGCTGAGTGCGATCGTCGTGACCGGCCTTGCGCTGTGCGCCCATGGCGCGCAGGCGCCACAACGTATCGATATTAAACAATTATCAAAAACGGTGGAAGACGTCGTCGTTCCGCTGCCGAACGAAATCTTCGGCGCGCTGAACAAACTGGGCGCCGTCAACTGGAAGGAACACGTTCGAACCGATAAGGGCGCGAGTTTTACCGAGCGGCCACGGATCGCTCTTTTGCTGGGGACGGTGATTGCCGATGGTTTTGTGGCCGTGCAAGCAGAGGATGCGCCAGCTGTTAAAGAAATTGGGCAACGCGTCCTGACACTGGCCAAAGGAATCGGCGTGGGAAACTCCATCACGCCGCATTCTAAAGCGATCATCGAGGCGGCGGACAAGCGCAACTGGGAAAGTGTGCGGCAGGAACTCGACCGAACGCAGAACAGCGTGCAGCAGGCAATGAACGAGGTACACGATGAAAAATTATCGCAGCTGGTCAGTTTGGGCGGATGGCTTCGTGGCACGGAAGTATTGACCTCGGTCGTGACAAAGCATTTTTCCGCCGACGGCGCCGAGCTGCTGCATCAGCCCGATCTGCTTTCCTATTTTCAAACCAGGTTGCAGGCGATGCCGGAGTTTAATCTCCCGATCATCCACGAAATCCAGGAAGCCCTGGTGGACGTCAAGCCTCTGATCGACGTGGGTAACGCGCGAATTTCTCCCGCATCAGTAAAGAAAATCAGCGAGATCACGACGCGGCTTGGCAACGGTATTGTGACTAGAGATTAGGAATTTTCGATGACGCCTTTCGTCAAAACCCTCTTTTGCCAAGTCATTCTGCTTGTAATGCTTGGTTCATTTCAGCCGGGGGCTTTTGCATCGGTCGATGACGCCCAGTCGTTCGCGCTCCAAGCCGCCGAACCTTACGTCAAACAGGGATTTCAGGTGCGCGAGGACTATTGGGGAGGCGATCTTGGTTCCGGGGAAAAAAAAGCCGTGCGCCAGCAGTTGTTCAAAGGGAACGAATACTGGTTTTGGCTGGGCACAGAAGTCGAACGTGCAAAGATTTCCGTGCATATTTATGACTCCGATGGGAAACTGGCAGAAGAGCCAGATGGATGGGAGAAAGGTCACTTCGCGGCTGCGCACGTTATTCCGAAAGCTACTGGCAGTTACTTCATCATCGTGAGCGTCGAGGAATCACCCGAGGAACGCACCCACTGGGCGCTGGTGTATGGTTTCCGCTAGGTTAAGTGGCATTGGCTTCCAGCCAATCTTCCATCGGCACAATATGCCGGTGCCACGAGTTGATTATGACTGAGACGCGTACCCTGCAGTTTGAAAGCTCACGCGCCTTACAGTCACTCTACGCCAACGATCTGAAACTTTTGAAAACTCTCGGAGAATCTCTTGGCGTGAAGGTGACCACACGCGAAGGTTGGGTGAAATTGGAAGGCGAACCGGGACGCATCGATAAGGCGCAGCAGGTGTTTGAGCAACTCGATAAGGCGCGGCAAAGAGGTGTCGAGATTCAAAAGCACGAGTTCAATTATGCTTTAAACTCGGTGACGCAAGCACGCGATCAGAACCTGGGTGACCTTGCCTCGACAAAAATCACGACTTCGTTGCGCAAGCCTCCGATCGTCGCGCGGAGCGCAAATCAGCGCGCGTATGTTGAAGCCATCCAAAAGCACGACGTTGTGTTTGGAATCGGCCCGGCCGGCACGGGAAAGACATATCTCGCCGTGGCGATGGCCGTGGCCGCGCTCAAGAAAGAACAGGTGGACCGCATCATCCTGACGCGTCCGGCCGTCGAAGCTGGCGAGGCGCTGGGATTTCTCCCCGGTGACTTGGAACAAAAGATTACGCCCTATCTGCGTCCTCTCTATGATGCGTTGCGCGATATGCTGGAGCTGGAGGAAATGGAGCGGGCAATTGCGCGCCAAACTATTGAAGTCGCCCCGCTGGCATACATGCGCGGCCGCACTTTGAACAATGCATTTGTGATTCTGGACGAAGCGCAAAACACGACAACCGAGCAAATGTTCATGTTGCTGACACGAATCGGTTTGAATTCCAAATGCGTTGTGACCGGCGATGTGACGCAGATTGATCTGCCGGCGAACAAGCGCTCCGGCGTGGTTGAGGCATTGCAGGCGTTGAAAACTGTTCCCGGCATCGCGACTGTTTATTTCACCGAGCGCGACGTTGTGCGGCATGAATTGGTGCGCGCCATCATTAGCGCATACCAGCAGCACCGCACGCCCGCGCCAGCGCAACGCAAATAAGGATCGACATGTTCCGCTCTCTTAGACGTGCACGTCTCATCAAGCGCGGCCTCGCGTCACGAAAAACCCGGCGCCGCCGGGCGCGGAGCGAACTGATGCGCAATCTCGAATACGCGCCGTATGCGAAGTTTTTCATCTTTGCAGTATTCGCGGGCGGCCTTGCGTTTCTCGTGTTCAGCGGCCAACAACCTGAACCAACGAAAAATTTTGTCATCGCCCTCTTGGTTTTGGCCACAGCCATTACCCAACTTTGGATCAATCAGCCTAAAAGCTTTTCGCAAAGCTCGCGGATCCTTCTCATCTTTGGCATCATCCTCGTGCAACTCGCAGTGACAAAACTGTTGTTGGTAGTATGCAATAGCGGGACCTATAGCTTTCTGAAGCCTGAAATGGGCGGATTGATTACGCCCTACGCCTTCGCGCCGCTTGTGTTAAGTGTCTTGCTCGGGCGGCACCATGGCCTCTACGCGGCGTTTTTTGTTAGTCTTTGGAGCAGCGTTTTGTTTGGACCGATTGACGCGCCGCTTCTCGTCACCAGTTTGATCAGCGGATTTGCCGCAGTATCTCTTACGTTGCAGGTGCGACGGCGCGGCAAACTAATTCGCGCTGGCGTGGGTGTTGGGCTCGCCATTTGGCTGTTGTCGCTGGCATTTGGTTTGATCGGACCAATCAACTGGTTTTTCCCGATGGCTAACGATTGGGGAATGATCGGGCTGCAAAGCGCTCTCGCCATCGGCAATGGAATCGTTACCGCAACAATCGTCGGCGGCGCGCTGCCGATGCTTGAACATCTGTTCCAAATCACCACAGACATTTCCTGGCTGGAAGCTTCCGATCTTAATCATCCGTTATTGCGCCGGATGACAATCGAAGCGCCGGGCACGTATCATCATAGTTTAGTCGTGGCCAATCTCGCAGAAGCAGGGGCCGAGGCGATCGGTGCCAACGCGACGCTTTGCCGCGTCTGCTCTTACTTCCATGACGTCGGCAAACTGGTGAAACCGGAATACTTCACCGAAAACATGAGCTTTGAGCGAAATCCGCACGATGATCTTGCGCCAAGCATGAGCGCACTGATCATCATCGCGCACGTCAAGGAAGGCGTCGATCTTGCCCTCAAATACAAACTGAATCAGCGCATCATCGATATCATCCAGGAGCATCACGGCACTTCGGTCGTCCGTTATTTTTACCAACGCGCGCTGCAACAGCACGAAGACGCGCGCGCCGGCGGCAAAATCATGAAGTTGCGCGAGGAAGACATTCCCAATGTGTCCAAAGATAGTTTCCGCTACAGCGGACCAAAGCCGCAGACAAAAGAAAGCGCCATCGTCAGCCTGGCCGACGCGGTCGAAAGCGCCTCCCGCAGCCTGGAAAAACCGACCCCGCAAAAAATCGAATCGCTGGTGAACGAGCTCATCGAAGAGCGCATTGCGGACCGACAGTTGGACGACTGCGACCTAACCCTTGGCGAACTGAAAATTATCGCGGAACGTTTCCGGTTCACGCTCACGATGATGCTGCACAGCCGGATCGCATATCCAAAGCATGGCGTAAAGCCCGCCGCGCCGCGCGACGAAACTTTGCGCCCAGACGTGATGGCCGCGACGCGAAAACCCGAAACCGCCCCACCCGTCTCAGCCGCATAAAATGTCAAGGTGCGACGGCCAGTCGTTCCGAATGCCTAACAATTATCCCAACACGATGAACCTTTTTCGTTTTGGTCAAATGCCACCATCCTTCAAGGAGTGTTCTTGACGGCATTCATCCTTATTTCTCAGGCACGCATTTCCGCAATGGGCAAGCCCGTTATTTTGTTTTGTGCTCTGGTCGTTATGGCTTTGCTGCTCTGGCGTGGACTTCGAGTGGCGAGAAATTGGCGCGCTTTGTTTCTCCTACCTGTGGCGCTGGCTTTGGGATACATCGTTTCATTTCATTTGCTGGGACTTATCGGATTTCGCGGACTACTAAGAGATTTTGATTGGTCCTCTGCCGATTATTTAATTTCAGGTTTGAGTGTGGCAGGAACTGTATTCGCGCTTTACGTAGTGGGCACAGCTCTAATCTACTTTCTCGATAAGACTTTGCGCGCTCGTACTCATAAGGTACGTAGAGCGTGACCCGATTGCGCCGAACATTTATCGGTATGTTGCCAGTGATCAGACCAACCACCGATGAGATGAGACCTAATTCGACGGCTCCGCGGAGCGTCGCCCAGCATCACAATTCCGGTGGGCGAGCGCGTGGTTCGCGATCTTTAGACGTGGCCGTGCTCGGGACGGTGACGAAGGGGCCGCCCTCCAACGGGGTGACTTTAGTGAAAGCGACGTCTGGCATTTCGCTCGGCAAACCTGCTAGCGGAAAATCTTTTCGCAGCGGAAAGAAGGGATAGCCATCCCACATCAAAATGCGACGCAGATTGGGATGGCCGTTGAACTTGATGCCCATCATGTCGTAAATCTCGCGCTCGTGCCAGTTCGCTGTCGGCCAGATATCGGAAACGGTATCGGCCGCGGCAACATCCTCCGGGACTTTTAACTTCAACCGCAGATGGACTGCGTGCGGCATTGAGTACAGGTGATAAACGATCTCGAAACGGGGCTCTTCGCCGAAATTGTCGATGCTGGTGATGTCGATCAAATAATCAAATGAGAGTTCGTCCTGACAAAACTTTGCGATCTCACGAAGGTCGCTCGCCGAGATCGTGTAAGTCGTTTCGCCGCAAAATTCGGTTTTGTTTAGGATTTTTCCTTCGAACGATTTGTTGAACGAAGCAAGCGCGTCATCGCGAGTCATGCGAGCGCCTCCTCAACTCTTTCCACCAGCTCCGGTTTTTGTCTCCTCAACGAACGTTCGCGTGAAATTTTCTCCTGGAGTTTCATTAAGCCTGCCAGGAGCGCTTCTGGTCGCGGCGGGCAGCCAGAGATGTAAACATCGACGGGTAAAAGCTGATCGATTCCTTGCAACACTGCGTACGATCGATACATGCCGCCGGTGGATGCGCATGCGCCCATTGCGATCACCCATTTCGGCTCGGGCATTTGTTCGTAAATCCTTTTCACGGCCAGCGCCATTTTGTAAGTGACCGTGCCGGCAACGATCATCACATCGCATTGTCGCGGAGAGAAACGCATCACCTCCGCGCCAAACCGTGCGATGTCGAAGCGGGAAGCGGCTGCCGCCATCAACTCAATCGCGCAACAGGCGAGCCCCATCGGCATTGGCCACAGCGAATTTTTACGAACCCAATTGAGCGCCGCATCGAAGCGCGTGAAGATCACGTTGCCCTCGATCTTTGAATCGTAGGCTGTCGAGCGAGTTTCCGGCATCACCGAACAGTAAGATCACGGTCAGCCCTCGCAAGAGAAAACGAGCCACAGATTGACACGGATGAAACACGGATTACGAAAAGAACACCTCAACAAGATGAATCTGTGTTCATCTGTGGCTAATTTCGTAATCGACTCTAGCAAAACGATTTCATGACTGAATTGAGCCGTACACATCTCGATCAACTCGAGAACCAGAGCATTTTCATTTTCCGGGAGGCGTATCACGCTTTCAAAAACATCGCCATGCCGTGGTCGATGGGAAAAGATTCCAATGTTCTCGTTTGGCTCGCCCGCAAAGCCTTTTTCGGACGCGTGCCGTTTCCGGTTCTGCATATTGACACTACCTACGAGTTTCCCGAAATGCTGCAGTTCCGCGAATGGGCGACCAAGCATCATAACCTTAATTTGATCGTCAAAATCAATACCGAAGCGCGGAAGCGCGGCATCGGATACGAGACGCATGATCCGGTGACGGTGACGCACGAATTAAAAACTGTGGCGTTGCAACAAGCGCTGGCGGAACACAAATGGGACGCGCTCATCACGGGAATTCGACGCGATGAGGATCCGACGCGCGCGAAAGAGCGATATTTTTCGCCGCGCAACGCGCAGTTCGAATGGGATTACAAAGATCAACCGCCGGAATTCTGGGGACAATTCGCTACGTCGGTTGCTGCGAAAGGCGAGCACGTTCGGGTCCAACCATTACTTGATTGGACCGAGGTGGACGTCTGGCGGTACATCCAGCGTGAGAACATCCCGATTCCGAAAATGTATTTCGCGCGAACCGGCAAACGATTCCGTTCGCTCGGCTGTAGCCCCATCACGCAACCGATCGAGAGCACAGCGTCGACAATCGACGAGATCATTGCCGAACTGGAAGCGACAAAAACCACCGAGCGTGCGGGCCGTGCACAAGACCATTACGAGCGCAACGCGATGCAAAAGCTGCGCGCAAAGGGATTTCTATGATCGCAAAAGCGAACGCCCAACGCTCAACGACCAACACCCAACGTCCAATTTCAGACATGGAGCGGCCGCTGCGCGTGGTTTTTGTCGGTCACGTCGATCATGGCAAGTCCACGCTGATTGGGCGGGTCCTGCACGACACTGGTTCTCTGCCGCGGGGCAAAATCGAGGAGATAAGAAAGGCCTGTGCCGCCGAGGGGATGGAATTTGAATTTGCCTTTTTGCTCGACGCGCTGCTCGAGGAACAGAAGCAAAACGTCACCATCGACACGACCGAGATTCCATTTCGAACGCCGCGGCGTCGCTATGCGATCATCGACGCCCCCGGCCACAAGGAATTTTTAAAAAACATGAT
>QHPD01000136.1 GCA_003218975.1 Verrucomicrobiota bacterium | reverse complement strand
ACGTGAAAACCATTGATGTCATTGAGCCACCCGTCCCACGTTTCGGCCACGACCGGCAAACTCCACCAATCTTCGGTCTTATCGGCTGCCCCATGCTTAACGCGCCAAGCTATGACTGCATCGCGTGCCACGCCGACGCTATGCGTGTTCGTAATAATCATTGGTCCCTCGAGAAAACCGCTCTCCTCCACCCACGCCGTTCCGGTCATCTCGCCATTTCCGTTGAGGCTGAAAAAGCCCGCGTAAACTGGATCATTGAGCGACGCGTGACCGCGCGGCAGGATCGCGGTAACGCCGGTGCGCACAGGGCCTTTGCCAACTTCGAGTTTTCCCTCGCCACTGATGAGTGTCGCATAGCCGACTTCAACGCCAGCCACATCTGTGATCGCGTTAAATCTTCCCGGCGCGCCTTCGAACGGAATTCCGAGATCACGCGCGCGAATTTGTTTGGTCTCCGTGGTCGGTCTGCCCGGCGGAGACTTTTGTGGCTCGCGTCCAGAGGAATCGAGCACGATTACGAGCACCCCGCCTACGCACAAGGCTACGGCGCGGCAAGCGAGCGGGAGCACGAGACGGCGGACGATTTTCAAAGCCACTCCGGATCAATCAACTATCAACTACCAACCATCAACTTTTCCATCTAGATTGAGCCTGTGAGTTACGAAGTTTTCGCAAGAAAATATCGGCCGCAGACTTTCGACGATCTCGTCGGGCAAACGCATGTCTCGCGCACGTTGAAAAACGCGGTCGCGCAGAACCGGCTGGCGCATGCGTATCTGTTTGTCGGGCCGCGCGGCATCGGCAAAACATCGACGGCGCGTATTTTGGCCAAATCCCTCAATTGCCTCAAAGGACCGACCGTCACGCCATGCGGACAATGCGACAATTGCCGCGAGATCGCCGGCGGCAACAGCCTCGACGTGATCGAGATCGATGGCGCCAGCAACAATAGCGTCGAGGACGTGCGCCAACTGCGCGAGAACGTTCGTTATGCGCCGGCGAAGGGTCGTTACAAAATTTATCTCGTCGACGAAGTGCACATGCTATCGCCGGCGGCGTTCAACGCCCTTTTGAAGACGCTCGAAGAACCGCCGCCGCATGTGAAATTTATTTTCGCCACGACCGAGCCGCAGAAGGTTTTGCCGACCATTCTGAGTCGCTGCCAGCGCTTCGATCTTCACCGCATTCCCGCTAATCTGATTGCGCAGCATCTGCAATTCATTGCCGACAAGGAAAAAATCACGCTGGAGCCTGCGGCTGGGCATGCGATCGCGCGCGGCGCGGAAGGCGGTCTGCGCGATGCGGAATCGATGCTCGATCAGCTCGTCGCATTTTGCGGAGAAAAAATCAGCGAGAATGATGTGCTCAACGTGTTCGGATTCACGAGCAAACAGACCGTTATCGATCTTACCGGGCGAATTTTAAGGGGCGAGACGCCTGATGCTATCGACCTCCTCCATCAGCAAAGCGAAGCCGGCAAAGACATGATGCGACTGATGTCGGACTTGATCGCTTACCTGCGCGATCTGCTCGTGTTCAAGGCGAAGCCGGACGCGCTGAGTGAAGATGTCGATCCCGAGGCGCAAAAATCACTCGCCGCACATGCGGAATTGATCACAAACGATCGGCTGCTCGAGTTGATCGATCAATTTGCTGCAGCCGAAGGCCGCATGAAATGGGCGCCGAACAAAAAACTGCATTTCGAAGTCGCAATCATCAAAGCGATCCAGAGTCTCAGGCAGGCAACCCTGGATGAGGTGATCGAAAAACTCGGAGAGCTTCGTGATGGCAAGGCTGTTTCAGAAAAAGAATCGCCATCTGTGGCGGCAGGCGTGCGTGCCGCGCGGAAGCCTAGCGAAGGAGGGTCGCCTTCGTCTCAAAACCTGGCAGCCGACACGGCTGCCACTACAGCAACGCGCGTTGCCGAAACTGCTATGTTGGACGCAGATGAATTGTGGCAGAAGGTCGTCGCGAAAATTCCAACAAAGGGATTTTTGCGGACATTAAGCGAAGCAATTCGTCCGATCGGAATTGATGGCCGCAATTTTTTGCTCGGGCATTCGCCGGATGACAAATCAAAGATTGAATCGCTGGCCAGCGCAAACAATCGCCGTCAACTGGAAACGCTCCTGAGGGAAGCCAGCGGACGCGATTGGTCGGTAAAATTCGTGGCGAAGGAAGGAATTCTACCCCAAAAAGCTTTCGGGGATCTTTCCGGCGAGGTGAAGTCGGCTGAATTGTTCAAAGACGATCCGCTGATCCAGGAAGCCATCGAGATTTTCAAGGCTCAAATCAAATCGTGACTTCCGCATCATGAACTTGAACAAATTGATGAAGCAGGCGCAGAAGATGCAGGAGCAAATGGCTAAAACTCAGGCCGAGCTCGAGAAGAAAACTGTCGAAGTAAGCGCAGGCGGCGGAAAAGTGAAAGTGACAGCAAACGGCGCAGGCGACGTCGTTGCGATCAAGATCGACAAGGAGGTTGTCGATCCAGATGATGTCGAATTTCTCGAGGAAATGGTCTTAAGTGCGGTCAAGCAGGCGGTGGAACAGGGCAAGGCGCTCGCTCAATCGGAGATGACTAAACTCACGAGCGGCTTCGGCGTTTGACACAGACGCTGCTACAATTCAACGAATCTCGCTCGCTCCGAAATAGGGCTGCAAATTTTCGGGGATGCGCACCGACCCATCCGGCTGCTGAAAATTTTCGATCAGTGCCACGAATAATCGGGGCAGCGCCACGCCTGAACCGTTCAACGTATGGCAAAACCGGTTTTCCCCGTCGCGATTCTTGAACCGAAGCTGCATCCGGCGCGCCTGGAAATCTTCGAAATTTGAGCAACTGGAAACTTCCAGGTAAGCGTCTTGTCCGGGCGACCACACTTCTAGGTCGTACGTCTTGGCCGAACCGAAACCCAAATCGCCGGTGCAAAGCTCGACCACCCGATAGTGCAAACCTAGCAATTGCAACACGCGTTCTGCGTCAATCGTGAGCGACTCCAGTTCCTGGTATGATTTTTCTGGCGTTGTGATTTTGACCAGTTCCACTTTGTCGAATTGATGCACACGGATGATCCCCCGCGTCTCGCGTCCCGCGGCGCCAGCTTCGCGCCGGAAACACGGCGTGTGGGCAACGAATTTTTTAGGAAGATCGGCAACCCTCAAAATCTCATCGCGATGAAGATTCGTCAGTTGGACTTCCGCAGTTGGCGCAAGGAAAAGCTGGTTTTCTTCCAGGCCGTACATGTCGGCCTCGAACTTTGGGAGCTGCGATGTGCCGATCATGCAAACGCGCCGCACCAAAAACGGCGGACTAATCTCGATGTAACCATGCTCGCGCGTGTGGAGATCAATCATGAAATTGATCAACGCCCGTTCCAGTTTCGCGCCCGCATCGGTGAAACAGATAAAATCGGCTCCGCTCAATTTTGCTGCACGCTCCAGATTGAAGAGCTTTAGCTTTGCGCCGAGTGCAACATGATCGGCTGGCTCGGTTAATCGCGGTTTTTCGCCCCAACTGCGCACGACGCGATTGGCGCTCGGGTCCTTGCCAATCGGCACGCTTTCATGCGGCAAATTCGGAATTTCCAGCAGCAAATCTTTCTGCTGGCCATCCAATCCGTTTGCGCTCGCGTTAAGATCGATGATCTGTTCGCCGATTTTGTGAACACTCGATTCGAGGTCATCTGTTGCCTCTCCGCGCGATTTTTTTCCGCCGATCTCCTTGCTCAGACGATTGCGTTCGGACTGTAATCGTTGCAATTCGGTTTGGGTTTTGCGCCGCTCCGCATCGACTCGCAACACTTCCTCGATCTGTGCCTCGTCACCGCCGCCGCGTGTAGCGAGCCGCTCACGAACAAAATCCGGGTTCTCCCGAATCAGCCGAATGTCGAGCATGGGTGCGATTGTAGAGGCCGGTGTCGCGCGCGGCAAATGAACTGTAGGGCGTCTGTGTCAGACGCCATTGAGGGCCGGCGTTTCGCAGAAACGCCCTCCAATCAGATCGGCGCGTGACAATAACTCACGTGCGAGGATATTTTCCCTCGTGGAGAAACTTGACTTGCTTGCTGTCGCTCTCGGGCTCGCCGCGCTCGCCGGCATCAATCTTTACCTCACGGTTTTCGTCAGTGGACTCGCCATCCATTTTCACTGGATCACTCTGGCGCCGCAGTATCAATCGCTCGAGGTCCTCGGCAACCCGTGGATCATCACAGTCGCCGGTATTCTCTATTTGCTCGAATTTTTCGCCGATAAAATTCCATGGATCGACTCCGCCTGGGATGTTGTTCACACTGTCATTCGTCCGATTGGCGGCGCTCTGCTTGCAATTCAGGTGCTCGGTCATCCAAGCCCTGCGTTCACTGTAGTCGTCGCCCTGCTTGCTGGCGGCACGACCCTTGTCGCCCACACAGCGAAAGCTGCTACGCGCCTGGCCAGCAATACTTCACCGGAACCATTTTCGAACATTAGCTTGAGTCTGGGAGAAGATGCCGCGGTGTTGGGGGGACTGGCTCTCATGCATTTTAATCCGCTGCTTGCTTTGCTGATCCTTTTAGTCGGCATCGCTGCGTTCTTCTATTTTGCCCCAAGAATTTTGCGCGCCATGAAAGCGAAGATTTGGCTGGCTTGGAAAAAATTGAATGGGCCGGCCGATCGTAACGTGCCAGTGAAGTTGCCGATTAGCCTGCAGCCGCGGCTGGCGTCCGTTTTCAGCCGGGAAAATATTCTGGGCGAAACAATCGCCTGGGCTGCGCCGTGCGTTAGCGGGCGCGGGCGGCGCATTCCAGCGAATCTTTTCGGCGCGCTCGTCGCCACGAACGAAGACCCACACAAAATGATTTTCGTGGCGCGCAAGAGTGGGCGTCCATTTGCGCGCACAATTAACTTGGAGGGCTCGGTCGTAACTCACGAGCCGAAGTTTCTCTCTGAGAACCTGGTCATTTTCCCCGCTGGCGAAAAGGGCCCGAAGTATTTGTTTATTTTCCCGCGACCGCATACTGCTTTGGTCGAGCAGATCGTGCAGTATTTGTGCGAGCGGCTGACCGAACCAGCGTTGCAAGAACAAGCAGCGGCGGTTTCTCTCGGCTCGCCATAGCCTTGGCGAGGCGACTAGCCGCCGAGGCGATTTTAGTAATCGCTCTCCCTCGAGCGGTGCAATACAACTGGAAGCATGCAGCCGCTGCTTGCAGATCGTTACGCACAATTACGCGATATCGGTCGTGTTCGCGAGCGGGCCCTGTTCGTCTCGCCGCGGATTCCATCGGAACTGGAACTGCAAGCGCGCTGGTTTACTGGGGATTTTGGGAAACACTTT
>QHPD01000011.1 GCA_003218975.1 Verrucomicrobiota bacterium | reverse complement strand
CGATCGCGTCAAATCAATGTCCGACCCGGCCGGCGAGCAATGGCTCGATGAGCATATGGCGCGCGGGGAGGAAATGATCTGGCTCTTTTACGTTTTAGCCGGCGTAGCAGCCATTGGAGTTGGAGCAGTCTTGAAATGGCCGCGTACATCGTTCGCGATCACGGTAGGCACACTCGTATTGAGCGCTGTCACTCTCGGCGCTGGCGGCTACGTCGCGTACGCCGGGGGCCACGTTCGACACAGAGAATTCCGTTTCGAAGCGCCACCGCCGCTGCGTATGGCAGAACATCATCATGAAGAAGAGCAGCACGGAGCTGAAACGCATGAGCACGCGACCGAGCAGAAACCAGCAGCGTCAGTGCAACCGCAGATGGAGCATGCTGGGCATGAAGAGACGCAGCCTAAACCGGAAGAAGCGAAGAGTGAGCAGGAGCGAAAGCAATTAGAAGCTAGCCGGCTGCAACTGGAAGCCAGCCGAAAGCAACTCGAAGCGAGCCGCAAACAGCTTGAAGCCGCGGGCGGAGCGAGCGCGTCCCCGAGCGTCAGTGGAAGTCCGGGCCCTTCGCCAACTCAGCACAAACATGACGAGCCTCAGCACGATGAGCGCAAACCGTAACCAGATGATTGGCTGCGTTGCTTTTTCAATCTGCGCCGCCGGATTTTTGTCGGCCTGCGCGACAAATCCTCCGCCACTGCCACCGGGCAGTCCGGCCGATCCGCAAGTGCGCGCACCGGCTAAAACACCGCGCAATCTCCTAGCCGGTGATGAAACGACGTTCGAGATAGAGAAGCAATTGAGCGCGACGGAGGCTTATGCCGAAAGCGCAGAAAAAATGGAGCACGACATGAACAACATGCCCGGCATGCAACACGGCGGTATGCAAGGGATGCAACACGAGGGCATGAAGATGGAACAGCCGAGCCAAATAAAACAAGGCGGCGAGACGCAAGCCCACGAAGGGATGCAGCACGGCGCGGTTGCTCAGCCAGAAAAGAAAGCTCTCGCCGATGAGATGAAGAAAACGTCTGACGAGATGAAGAAAACTTCCGACGCGATGAAACAGAAGTCGGACGAAATGAAACCGGGCGCGACCATTTACACATGCCCGATGCATCCGCAGGTCCAGTCCGACAAACCGGGCAAATGTCCGATCTGCGGCATGACGCTTGTACCGAAGAAAGAAGAACCACATGAACACCATTAGAAACTTCGGTCTCCTTTTAGGCGCCGGTGTATTAGCTGGGTGCGCGCATGTCGATCCAAACCCTGCGTTTCGAGAGCTCGCGAACACGGTACATCTCCGCACAGGCAAGCGAGTGCAATGGAATCGAGGCAGTGCCGAAGATATCCAGGCGCAAGCCGCAGTTGCTTCACTTCTGCGTCATCCATTGACAGCGGACTCGGCGGTACAGGTCGCTCTACTCAACAATCACAATTTGCAGGCGACCTACGAGGAACTCGGCATCGCCCAGGCAGATTTGGTTGAAGCCGGCCTGCTCAGAAATCCCATCTTCACCTTCGAGCGGCGATTTCCCGGACAAGCGCTGGAAGCGGATTTGCTAAAGGAATTCATCGACATTTTGCTCTTGCCGCTGCGCAAGCGTATCGCCGCCGCGCAATTCGAAGCGGCCAAGCTTCGCGTTGGCCATGAAATTCTCAGCGCTGCGGCTGATGTACGCGCGGCGTTTTACCAACATCAGGGCGATCAGCAACTTGTCGATCTCAGGAAGACGGTGGCCGACGCGACGGAACGCTCTGCCGGGATCGCGCTGAAAATGCACGAAGCTGGAAATCTTAGAGATCTCGATCTTGCCAGCGAGCAAGCGAACCACGCGCAGGCAAAAATCGAGTTAGCCAGAGCGCAGGCGAATGCGGTGCAGAGCCGCGAAAAATTGAACAAGCTGATGGGAGCGTTTGGAACGCAGACAAATTGGATCGTTGCACCGCGGTTGTCTGAATTGCCAGGCAGCGAGGTTTCTACAGCGCAACTTGAGTCGCGTGCGATCCAGCAGCGGCTTGATCTTGCCGCTGCCCGCCAACAATTCATCGCCGAGGCGCGCGCGCGTGGCATCGCCCGAGCGGAAGCGATTTTGCAGGGCGCGGAGTTCGGTGGGCATTACGAGCACGAGATTGAGGGCAGCGTTCACTCGATTGGCCCAAGTGTGAACGTGCCGATCCCAATCTTCAATCAAGGTCAGGCGGCGGTTGCGCGCTCTAGCGCCAAGCTGCGTCAGAGTGAGCAACGTTATCTCGCGCTCGCGGCGGACATTCGTTCCGATGTGCGCGCGGCACGCGACAAGATGCTGCTCTCGCGACGACAGGTTGAATATTTCAAATCCACCGCGCTGCCGACTCGCACACGGGTGACCGAAGAATCGCAGCTTGAGTACAACGCGATGCAGATCGGCCCATTTCAACTCCTGCAAGCGAAGCAGGAAGAAGTGAAAACCGGCGCGGAATCTGTCGAAGCGTTGCGTGATTATTGGGTCGCGCGGGCAGAACTGGAGAAGGCAGTCGGTGGCAGTTTGAGTGGAAAGTTCATTTCACTGCAAAAGGAAGGAAAAGAATCAGGTCAATAATATGATTACTCGACGCAAGTTTCTCACTAGCGCAGGCGCGCTCGCGGGCAGCGCGGCGGTTTTGCAAAAACTCGGCTCTGCCCAGGAAGTAAAAACACGCGAGCCTAACAAGCCACGCGAAACGACCGCGGCAGCGAACAGGAATAAACCGCTGATCGAGCGCGTCGATCCGAAGCCGACGTTGCCGCCTGGCGAAGCGGGCAGGGATTACACGCCGGTCATTACACCTAACAACATTTCGTTGCCGTGGAAAGTTATCGATGGTGCGAAGGTGTATCACCTCGTTGCCGAGGAAGTCGATCATGAGTTCGCGCCCGGCATGAGCGCAAAATGCTGGGGCTTCAACGGCCATGTGCACGGCCCAACGATTGAGGCAGTTGAAGGCGATCGAGTGCGGATTTATGTGACAAACAATCTTCCCGAGGCCACAAGCGTTCATTGGCACGGGATTCTGTTGCCTAACGGAATGGATGGTGTCGCCGGGTTGACGCAGAAGAATATCCAGCCGGGCGAGACGTTTCGCTACGAGTTCACGCTGCGTCAGCACGGGACGCACATGTATCACTCACATAGCGATGAGATGACGCAGATGGCACTCGGCACCATGGGACTGTTCATCATTCATCCGCGCAGACCCAAAACCGAGCGTCCTGACCGGGATTTCGCGTTCATGCTCAACGAGTGGCGACTCGACACTGGCACATCACGGCCGAATCCGAACGAGATGACAGACTTCAATGTCTTCACTTTTAACGCGAAGATTTTTCCTGCCACGGAACCGATGGTGGCAAAGCTGGGCGATCGCGTTCGCATTCGCATCGCCAGCGTCGCGGTGATGGAGCATCATCCGATTCACCTGCACGGCTACCAGTTCCGTGTGACGGAGACAGACGGCGGTCAGATTCCTGAGTCGGCGCAGCAGGTTGAGACGACCGTGCTCGTCGGAGTGGGTCAATCGCGCACGTTCGCTTGCTGCCCGGTTATATGACAATGGGAATAAATGGCATGGGCGAGATGGCGGAGATGCACATGAAGGTGCCGCGCAACAGTCTTCCGATGGTTGGAGCGCCTGGCCCATTCGATGTGATCGATATGAGCGGGCTGCTGACTTTACTCAAAGTGCGCGAAGGGATCACGAGTTACGAAGACCCCGGCTGGTACAAACATCCGGAGGGAACAGTTGCCAGCCTTGCGGCCGCAGATGATCTGCGCCGTGACGGAATCGAAGTGCGAGCGGTGCCGTCAGCGCCACAGAGTCCTACGCATCATCATCCTGGCTGATTCAAATCCTCATGAATATATCAATCTCTCCAATGACGCAGCTCGAGAACGACGCAGGCGACCGCGTGGTGTTCAGTATGGCTGAGCGTGATCAGGGCCGAAGCTACGCATCGCTTTGCGGCGAATGCTTCGGCTGGTCCCGAAAAAACGAGAAACGTCTCGCCGCTCGGCTTTTTACGGGTGTCGATGTTGGCGCCAACCCATCGCTTTGCCGATCCCGGTGCCGAACGCTTTCGAAACAGCCACTTTTGCTCCGAAACACGCAGCCAGATGGCGCGCCGGGAATTTTCCGGCTAGAACTCTGCCAGTTGCGCCGCGGTGATCGGCACGAATTCGCTCTCGTGCAAAACGACGCGTTTGGTTCCGCGCAGCATTTGCCACCACTGTCTTGCAGAGCTGAGCACGATCAACAGGACGAGCACCAGAAAGAAAACAGCAACCAGCGCATCGAAGCGCCACACGTTTGCTTGCCGCGCAAACTCAGCGGCCTTGGTTGAATCGGCCAACCCGCCTGCCTCGCCCAAAAGTGATCGCGCGCCACTCAAGAATCCAAGCCGCGGATCGGGCGAGAAAACTTTCAGATAACCGGCCGAGAAGGTGACGGCGCACATGAAGCAAAGCGGCACAAGCGTGACAAAGAGATATTTCGCCTCGTGCATTTTGATAAGAAGAGTTGTGCCGAGACAAAGCGCCACGACCGACAGCAATTGATTGGCTAGCCCGAACAGTGGCCAAAGCGAGTTGATGCCACCAAGCGGATCAATCACGCCTTCATATAAAAACCAACCCCACGCTCCGACCAGTAACACACTTGAGAAAAAATTCGCGCTCCACGAACGCGTGTTACCGAGCGGACGCCACACGTTGCCCAGGAAATCCTGAAGCAAAAACCGTCCTACGCGTGTGCCGGCGTCGATCGTCGTGAGGATGAATAACGCCTCAAACATGATGGCGAAGTGATACCACAGCGCGAGCGCGGTGGGCTTGGCGGAGACTCGCGCAAACATGTGTGCCATGCCGACAGCGAAAGTCGGAGCGCCACCCGCGCGGTTGAACATCGTCGATTCACCCAGATTCGTTGCAAGCGTCTGCATTTCTTTCTCCGTCACGGGAAACCCGGCGGCGGAAACTCTTGCGACGACTTCCGTGGGAGTACCCTTGGTGTTGATCGCAAAGTATTGGCCCGGTTGCAGCACGCACGCGGCGATCATCGCCATCAACGCGACCAGCATCTCGGTCACCATCGCGCCGTAGCCGATATTCCGGATTCGCGATTCGCGTCTTATCATCTTCGGCGTGGTGCCCGAAGCGATCAGGGAATGAAACCCTGAGACCGCGCCGCAAGCGATGGTGATGCAGACAAAGGGGAATACTGGACCCGCAAAGACAAGGCCGGTGCCGTCGATGAATTTTGTAATCGCGGGCATTTGCAATGTCGGGTTGATTAGTACCACGGCCGCCGCGAGCATGGCGACCGTGCCAAGCTTCAAAAACGTGCTGAGATAATCGCGCGGGGTGAGCAACATCCACACAGGCAGAACCGACGCAGCCAGCCCATAGAGCATGATGGCCCACGCCAGCCATTTTTGGTCGTGACGGAACCAGGCTTCAATCGCGGGAAAATGCGCCAGAAATTGTCCGCCCCATACGCCGAATGCTAGGCCCAGCAACCCGAAAATCGTGACGGCGACGACGCTTACTTTCCCTGTGCGCAACGCGATTCCCATGATCAACGCCAGCGGGATGGTCACAGCGATGGTGAAAACGCCCCAGGGACTTTGCGCGAGGGCCTGAACGACCACCAGCGCAAGCACCGCAAGCAAGATGATCATGATCGCCAGCACGCTGATGAGCGCAAGCAAACCTACGCCCCGCCCGATTTCTTCCTTCACCATTTGACCGAGCGTTTTCCCGCCACGCCTGATCGAGGCGAAGAGAACAATCATATCGTGCACGCCGCCGCCGAGCGTTGCACCAATCAGGATCCAGAGAGTGCCGGGCAGAAACCCAAACTGCGCCGCCAACACCGGACCGACCAATGGCCCGGGTCCGGCAATTGCCGCAAAGTGATGGCCGAAAACCATCCAGCGATTCGTTGGCACATAATCTTTACTGTCATTTTGCAGGACTGCCGGTGTGGCGCGCTCCTCATTAAGCACGAGCACCTTTGCTGCCAGCCATTTGCTGTAGAAGCGATAGCTAATGGACAACGCGCAAAATCCAGCCAGAACAATCCAGAACGCGCTGATTTGTTCGCCGCGGGAGAGCGCCAGGACTGCCATCGCCCATACGCCCAGCGCGGAGATGCCAACCCAGAGCAGCTTTTTCCACCAACTCATGTCATTTGCAGTTTAGTTGAAATTGTTGCGCTCCGCCACAAGCTGTGGTCTATCGTCCGGTGCGAGTTCGCCATAGAGTCAAAAAACTTCCCCATAAACTTAAGAAACTTGTGGATGGCCGAACTCTGGCCAGCGCCAGAAGGCACACGCTCAGGCTTCTTCAGGTGAACCGTTTTCCCCTCGCGACGAAGCGAGTGATCGAAACGATCGACCGCCAGGGTTTCGAGCAAATTCGCAAGCGGTACGCCGTCAAGGGTCCCAGCGCTGACTGGCCCAAATTTCTTGATCTCGAACGATGGATCAATATCAACATCCGCCGGATTCGCGTGATCGAGCTCGATCTGGCGCGACCGAAACGCATTCTCGATCTTGGTTGCGGCGCGGGATATTTTCTCTACATCGCTCAACTGCTTGGCCACGAAGGGCTCGGGCTCGATCTGGATCAACTCCCCATGTTTAGAGATATTACCCGGCTGCTCGGGGTGCGTCGCGTGATCCGGACGATCAAAGCGTTCGATCCCCTGCCCGACCTGGGAAAATTCGATCTCATCACTGCGTTCCTGATCTGCTTCAATAGGCATAAACAACCCGATGTGTGGGGCGTGCCGGAGTGGGAATTTTTCCTCGACGATCTTGCCAAACATCTGGCGCCGCGAGGTCGCGTCTGGCTCGAATTAAACCAGGAATACGGCGGAACGTTCTACACACCCGAGCTAAAAGAGTTCTTCCAAAAGCGCGGCGCAAAAATCGACCGGCATAAAGTAATTTTTAATTCAGGCCTTCCCTCGCCTTCCTCAACTTCGCCAGTTGCGCGCTAAGATCTTTTAGACGTTGCCGATGCTCTTCTACAACGGCCGCGGGAGCGCGATTGACGAATGATGTGTTCTTCAATTTGTCCTCCACTGTTCGCAGCTGGTTCTCAATTTTTGAGATTTCCTTGTCGAGCCGTTCGCGCTCAGCTGCTTTGTCCGCGCCGCCAATAGCGAGAAAAAGTTCGCCCAGCGGAGTCAGCGCCACCGGAACGCCCGGTTCCGGCTTGTATCGTCGGTCTAATCTCAATTCCTCGGAATTGAGTAATCGGGCCATCGTTGGCGTCTCGCGCATGATTTCCTCTTTGTCCGCGCGCAAGATGAATTGCGCTTTCTGGTTCGACGGAATTTTGGCTTCCGCGCGCAGGTTCCGGCCGGCCCGCACCGTCTCATAAATCGCCGCGACCAGTTTCCTCTTGTTTGCAAGATCGACATCGTCCAGCGCCACCCGCTTTGGCAGTGGAGCAAATTGAATCGAATCTCTCCCGAAGCCGAGCAACGACCAGAGTTCCTCGGTGATGTGCGGCATGAAAGGATGCAATAACCGAAGCGCCGCCGATAGAACGAAATCCATCACCGCCAGCGCGGATTTCTCTCGTGCCTCGTCGTCGCTAAAAATTTCCGTTTTCGCTGCTTCAACAAACCAATCGCAATAATCGCTCCAGACGAAATCGTAAAGCCTCTGGGCGACTGCGTTAAATTGATAGTCGCGATACGCTGCGTCGATCGCGTCGATCGTTTCGTTTAATCGGGCAAGGACCTCCTTCGCGTAGATCGACAGTTGCCTGTAATCAATCTGCGGCTCGGCGGGACTTGACCCGTGCATTTGTCGTAAGCGCGCGACATTCCAAAGCTTGGTCACAAAATTGCGACCTTCTTCGATTTGTTTTTCGTCGTAGCGAATGTCCTGGCCGCTCGGCGCGATGCGCATCAGACCGAATCGCAAGCCGTCGGCGCCATATTTATCGATCAACTCAAGCGGATCGGGCGAATTGCCTAACGACTTCGACATTTTGCGGCCCTGCTTGTCGCGAATCAGCCCTGTGAAATAAACGTGGCGAAATGGAATGTTGTCTTTATCGCTTTCGGATTTCCCAGGCTTGAACTCAAGCCCGGCGATGATCATTCGAGCCACCCAGAAGAAAATAATATCCGGCGCCGTCACGAGAACGCTGGTCGGATAAAACTTCGCGCGGGTCTGATCATCCATCGTTTCATAAGCCCAGAGCCATGACGAAAACCATGTGTCGAGCGTGTCTGGGTCCTGCGTCCATCCCTCGCCGGGCGACCCGATCTGAACGCGAACATTTTCCTGTTCTGTCGTGGCAGCCGTGCCAGCTGCGCCCTTTGCTTTTGCAGGCGACACGCCTGCATCTACAGATTGGGAATTCCGGTACCAGGCCGGGATGCGGTGTCCCCACCAGACCTGCCGGCTGATGCACCAGTCGCGAATGTTCTCCAGCCATTGCACGTAAACTTTTTCCAAATGCGCGGGAAAGAAGCGAATGAGATGATCGTGCACTACGGCGAGCGCTTCTTTCGTCTTCGGATAACGCAGGAACCACTGCTCGCTGATGCGGGGCTCGATTGGCACATCGCTCCGATCGCTGAAGCCGACGTTGTTTTCATAAGGCATCTCTTTCAAAAGTAAGCCCTTCTCTTCTAATATCTTGGCTGCCTTTTTACGCGCTTCGAATCGGTCAAGCCCATCCAACTCCGGAATCGCTGGGCAATTGATTCGCCCATCAGGATGCAGAACATCGACCATCGGCAGGTTATGGCGCTCGCCGATTTCGAAGTCGAGTGCGTCGTGTGCGGGCGTAACCTTTAAAACACCGGTACCGAACTTGGGATCGATTGCTTCGTCGGCGATGATGGGGATTTTCTCGCGAGCGAGCGGGCGCCACGCGTGTTTGCCCAGAAGATTGACATAACGCTTGTCGCCTGGATGAAACGCCATCGCTGTATCGGCCATGATTGTTTCCGGCCGCGTCGTTGCGACTTCCAAGAAACGCCCGGGCTCTTCCACGATTTCATAGCGAACGTAGTAGAGACTTCCCTTCTGCCGCTTGGAAATGACCTCCTCGTCCGAGAGCGCAGTTTGCGCCGCCGGGTCCCAGTTGATCATGCGACGTCCGCGGTAGATCAGGCCCTTGCGATAAAGATCGACAAAAACTTTTTGGACAGCCCGAGCATAGGCATCATCGAGCGTATACCGCTGGCGCGACCAATCGCATGAAAAGCCAAGGCGCTTGAGTTGCTCAATGATGATCCCTCCGTGTTTATCTTGCCATTCGCGCACCCGGCGCAGAAACTCCTCGCGTCCCAAATCTCGCCGGGTCACGCCTTCATTTTTCTGCAGCCATTTTTCGACTGCTGATTGCGTAGCGATACCGGCATGATCCGTCCCTGGTAGCCAGAGCACTTTGAATCCCTGCATCCGCGCGCGACGCGCGAGAATGTCCTGAATGGTGTCGTTCAGCACGTGGCCGAGGGTGAGCACACCGGTGATATTGGGCGGCGGCATCACGATCGAGAAGGCCAGCTTCGACGAGCGCGGATTCGCAACGAAATCGTGATTGTCGATCCACCGCTGATACCACTTCGGTTCAACTGCTTTCGGATCGTACCTCTTTGGGAGTTCAGCCATTATGATAAAAGTAGCGCATGCCTGGCTTGCGAACCGTAACAAACGCAAGCCAGAGGCTTGCGCTACTCTAATTGCACCGCCACTTTTCCCGCTGAATGAGCGATCCGCGACCAATCGGCGTCTTCGATTCCGGCATTGGCGGTCTCACCGTCGTGAAGGCGCTGCGCGATCTCTTGCCTGGCGAAAAAATATTCTATCTCGGCGACACGGCACGCGTTCCCTACGGCGGAAAAAGCGCCAGCACAGTAGAACGCTATAGCCTCGAGATTGCTGAAATGTTGATGGAGGAAAATGCAAAAACGGTTGTTGTCGCCTGCAACACTGCTTCTTCGGTCGCCTTGGCAAAACTGGAAAAACATCTGCCCGTGCCGGTCATTGGCGTTATTCGGCCTGGTGCGCGCGCAGCCCTCGCCACTACGCGAAACGGTCACGTCGGAGTGATCGGGACGCGCGCAACGATTAAAAGCGGAGCATACGAACGCGAATTGCGCGCGCTGAATCCGCAGGTTCGCGTCTCGGTGTGCGCAAGCCCGTTGCTGGTTCCTCTGATTGAGGAAGGCTGGCTGGACGATGAATTAACAGATCGCGTTATCGCACGATACCTTGGACCACTCGTCCACCAGGGAATTGATACTCTGGTGCTTGGATGCACGCATTATCCATTGCTGGTGCACGCCATTTCTCGTGCGCTTCCAAAAACGGTGAGCCTCGTCGATTCAGCCCGCAATTGTGCAATGGCGGTGAAAAAACTTCTGGTTCAATCACATTTGAGCGCGCCGGCCGGGAATTCGGCCGGGCTGGACATCGCGTTGACTGACGCACCGGACATTTTCCTTAGCGTTGCACGCCGGGCGCTACGGTTAGAGATTGGTAACGTGCAACTCCGCGAAGTGCTACACAGCGCGCCCATAGCGGCTCGCTAACGTGTTCCGGTGCGATTCCGGGCCAGGAGATTAACTGCTGGCGGGCGCCTCCTGCCGTGCCTCAAGCACACGCAGGGCGTCACGGGCAGCGTCGGCGACTGCCGGGTCGGCATCGTCGGCAAGACGGCGGAACTCCGGCTTGTATTTTGGATTTCCGATGTCAGCGAGTATTGTGATGACCTCCGGGAGATGCTTTCGGCGCGCCAACGCTTCTTCGAGCAGCGGCTCCGCCTTGTCAGCACCGCGGACAAGAAATATTCCGGCCAGCACTTGAAGTTCCTCGTCAGGCGCGCCGAGCGCGTTAATCAAAGCACGCCCCGCGCGGCGTGCTCCAGTGGCGCGCCATAACGCGTTGTAGCCGTAAACACGGACCGCTCCGGCAACATCCATGGCAACAATTAACACAACTTCACTTTAGAGCATATCGGGCACATTGTGATCCCGCCAGACCTGCGGGTTGTGCGACGCACCGTGATCGAACCAAATCGGAAGCACGTTTTCATTGATTTGCGGATGCCGAAAACGTTGGCCACCGCGATCGGCGAGAATAACCAAATCGAGATGTACACGGATTGATACGACTTTTGTTGTGCGCGTAAAATCGGGCAGGTATTTGGGTACGTGCACCGGACAGCTCAGTAGCACGAGCGCGCCAGCTCTTAACCCGAACTTTGTAGATTGCATGATCACGTTGGCGCCATGGCTGTGGCCGAACAGATCGAGCCCAAGCAGATTGTGTCGTTCCGCCCAAGTTCGCAGATCGCGAGCGCCGAGGTCCCGCGCAGCGTCGCTGTAGCCGCCGGACCAATCGAAACGATCCCGGTCGCTGTACAAATCCGGACGCACGCTGGTTATCAAATAGCTGTGGAAGCTTCCGCCCGGCTGCCACCATTCGTGCCCGCGTGCAAATGTGCCATGAACCAGTAACGCGCTGCGGCTTGCTTCACCTGCGGAGCGTGCAACCTGGGCCCGAGTCATCCGGCGCAGACGCGCGTGTTCCGGCGCAACCCCAGCCAAGGCGGTCGCCGCGACGTCGCGCACCAGGACATCGGCGCTGCGCGTGCCGCGTAGCAAGATGTTGATCAGGCGCCTCGGACGCGTGCTCAGCTCAAAGTAAGCTGCGGCCGCAGCAACCCGCGTCAGTTCATCGGCGCTGCGCAGCGAAGCTTCCATCAATTGCGCGGCAGTAATGGCATCAGATCTCTCGAAAAGTGTCTGTGCGAGATCCCCCAATGTCTCGGAGAGTTCTGCCTGCGGAATTGGGGTGCGCCGCACAATTGTCCATCCGTATCGCTCCGCGAGACGTGTCTTAACCAGCGCGACACCGACGCGATCGACCGAAGGCCGCAGTTGTGGGACGGGAAATTGCGCGAGGTCATCGGGCGGCACTGCTTCGACAAACCTAGGCATGTCGGCGACGGCGCGCGCGGCGAGAACTTGGTCGTCGCCGCGCAATTGTCGGCCGAGCAACAGTAGGAGCGCCGCTTGGGATTGCACTGCCGCGACGCCGGTCTGTCGAAAAGCTTCCGGCCCCGCAATCGGCTGTTTCACATATTCAGCCATAGACGCTGGTTGAATATATATGTTTCTGCCGGTGACTTTCGCTGCGGCTCGCGACTGAAGGTTGCCGCAATTTCAAAACGTTCATGTGATGTCCGCCAATAATGTGCCGGCCAGCTCGCCGATCGCCACGCGGCGTTGCTTCATGCTGTCACGGTCGCGCAACGTCACTGTGTTTCGCAGCGTCGCGTCTTTTTCGCCGAGAGTTTCAAAATCGACAGTTACACCGAAGGGCGTGCCGATTTCGTCCTGACGGCGATAACGACGCCCGATCGCGCCGCTCTCGTCGTAGAAAACGTACATGTGCGGTCGTAAAAGATCGACAATTTCTTTTGCTTTCTCCACCAGCTGCGCGTTGTTTTTCAACAGCGGAAATATGCCGCATTTAATCGGAGCCATCCGTGGATGAAAACGCAAGACGACACGCGTTTCCATTTTTCCTTTTTCATCCGGCGCTTGGTCTTCAGCATAGGCCTCGCAGATCAGCGCCAGCACGGTGCGATCCACGCCTGCGCTCGGTTCGACTACGTGTGGAATAAATTTCTGTTTCGTCTCTTCATCGAAATACTCAAGCGACTTGCCGCTGGCCTTCTGATGCTGTGACAAATCGTAATCCGTGCGATAAGCGACGCCTTCCAGTTCCTGAAGGCCAAACGGAAAATCGTATTCGATGTCGTAATTCGCCTTCGAATAAAAAGCGCGCTCTTCCTCGGGAACTTCCCGCACGTGGAGTTTCCCGCGCGAGATGCCAATTCTTTCGTAGAACTTCAGCCGCTCCTTCAGCCAGTAATCGAGCAACCGCATCCCCTCCTCTGCCCGGCAAAAATATTCCAGCTCCATCTGCTCGAACTCGCGCGAGCGAAACGTGAAATTACGCGGATTAATCTCGTTCCGAAACGCTTTGCCGACTTGCGCTATGCCGAATGGCAATTTCTTGCGCGACACTTCCAGAACGGTTTTGAACTGCACAAAAATGGCCTGAGCCGTTTCCGGGCGAAGATAAGTCATCGACGATTCGTCTTCGGTCGCGCCCACGTAGGTCTTGAACATCAAGTTGAACGCGCGCGGCTCGGTTAAATCTTTGCCCCCACAATTTGGACATTGTCGCACGCCTTTTTTATCGATCACCTGGTCAGCGCGCAAGCGCGCCTTGCAGGATCGACAATCCACCATCGGATCGCTGAATGTCTCTTCGTGGCCGCTCGCTTTCCAGACGGCGCGGTTCATCAAAATCGAGCCATCCATGCCCACAACGTCGTCGCGTTCGTGCACCATCACCCGCCACCAGTAATTCTTCAGGTTGCGCTTTAATTCGACACCGAGCGGTCCGTAATCCCAAAGGCCGTTGAGACCCCCATAAATTTCGCTCGACTGGAAAATGAAGCCGCGCCGCTTACACAAGCTAACTATCTTCTCCATGCGCTGTGAATCCGAGGGCGTGCTCATTATTTTCGCCACAGATGAACACAGATTGACACGGATTCAAACCACAGACTTGGAGGGATGCGCTCCGTCGCGTCCCTGTTCAAGGAACCAGAACGACACGGAGGTCGTCCCTCCATCCGTGTTTATCCGTGGAAATCTGTGGCTAGCTCTGTGTCTCGACTTTGACCTCAGTCTTGACCGAGTTGGCGATGAAGCATTGCTCATGCGCGGCATGATTCATTTCCTCGATCTCTTGTGCGGTCGGTTGTTTATCGCCGGAGAATTTGAGGCGCTGCCTTAGAATCACGCGGGTAATGGCAAATCTGCCCTCGGCATTTTTCTCCATCAGACCGACCGCTTCATCGACATATTCATCGAGTACGAACTTCTTTTTGCATGCGATAGCCAGGAACGTGAGCATGTGACAGCTCGAGAGCGATGCCACAAATGCCTCCTCCGGATCGATCAATTTTGGATTGCCCAGATACGCCGGCGCAGCCGATGCTTCCATTTCATGTCTTCCGTCAAAATTCCAAGTATGATCGCGTGAGTATTTCTGATATTCGAACGGCTTATCGCCGCGTTTCCAGGTGAGAGTGATTTTGTGTTCGGACATGTCTCTAAATAGAACGCCACGCCGTGCAGGGCAAGCGCGGCGGAGAGACGTGCGCGATGCTGGTATCGAACCCCCGCCCGCATCGCTACGCGAAGCGTTGCGGGCGCGGAGCGACTCCTATTCCAGACGCCGTTTCAGATACGCCCGCCCGAATCCGGTCTTAAGCTGTTTCTCGCGCAGTCGCGCCTTTAGCTCGGAACGACACGTCTCGTAGTACTCCAGCCTGACTGGCCGTCGATGCGCAGTTGCAGGTACTCGGCCTGCACGGTGCTGCACGAGTCGTTTCCGGAGGTCAGCTGCCCAGCCAATGTACAACCGGTCATCAGCGCATTTCAGCACGTATGTGTAGAACATTCAGCAGGGTGGGAAATGCGCGATAGAGGTTTCGAACCTCTGACCCCTTGCGTGTGAAGCAAGTGCTCTACCACTGAGCTAATCGCGCGTTGAAGATAGCAATTAGAAACTAGGAATTGGAAATTACAAGGCTGGCGCATCGCCAGCGGGAGATTTCTTCAGCGGTCGCCGCGGCGACAGGTCGCAGGTTTGAACCCTGCATCGCGCACCATGGTAAAAGCATTAATGTGCCGTGTTCTTGACAGATTCATGACAGACCTCCACGTCAGCATCAGCTCTTTCGTTCATTTCTTCTCGCCTCTATGACTGCGCGCCATTTCTTCTGGAATTCTCTTCGCCGCCTCTCATTCGCCTCTTCGCGTTGTTTCTTGAAATACGATCCCGCATACCCGCCAGGCGACGCTTGTACGCTATCGGTCTTCACAGCTGCTTTGAGACTCGCAGTGGCCAGCTTCCCAATCCCGCGCCGTGGACGGCCGGCCTTCAGCTCTTGCTTGCTCCGCTCGTCAACTTCCTTCATCGAAACGTACTTGCGTCCCAGAAAGATGAAATCGGTCAGCTTCCCAAGCCGAACCAATTCGCCCACCCTCTTCGTACTCACATCGAGTAGCAACGCCGCCTGCGCATGGTTCAGAAGACCTTTCTCCTGCACCATTGCGTCACTCATCTTTTTCAGCTGGCGCCGAGCCTCTTCGCGCGCGGCGGCACGATCAGCCGGTGGAGCTTGTAAGGCGAACGTCGATGAGGCTATTTCTGACATTCTTCAGTAACGGTAATTGATGTGATGGTAATATCAGTGACGTATTTATCAACTCCTTTTTATTTTCGTCGGGCATCTTCGGGGTCATTTACGAGCAAAAATCACATGCTTCCTTTAGGTATCCCACGTAATCCAGTTTTGAATTCACCGCGTGGACAAAAATGGTGGACAAAGCTCGATCATGATATGGTCGGAAGTGTGAGCGACACCCCCACACCGCCGAAAATCCACACCAGTGTCACCGTGAACCGTGCTGATGGGTTCCACCTTCCAACAGGTCGCGTCACCTCTATCGTCGGAGGTCTTACAGGGCTCGCTCGAAGGGATCGGCGACCTGGCCAAGCTCAGCTATCCGCCCGTCGGCCACTGCATTTACTGTTCCGGAACCGATAATCTCACTAGGGAGCACATCGTTCCGTTCGGACTCCATGGAAACGCCGTTCTTCCGGCTGCGTCATGTGCCAGGTGTCGGCAGATCACATCGGCGTTCGAATTTCAGGTCTTACGTGGTCCCATGCGCGCGGTTCGCTTGCTCCGCAAACTCCGGTCGCGTAACATGCACTCGGAGACCTTCGTCGCCTTGAGGGTCCATCTCCCGTCATTCCCTCTATTCTCGGGGAGGAAGACGACATTGGTCGCTGGGTGGGCACCCTCACGGATTCGATACGAAACTACCCCGGGCTGCTTCATCGTATCGAGATCCACGAAGATACGAAGCGGCGACTCCTTCTTGCCGAGGTTCAACTATTCAGCGATTCGAAAACCCCGAGCTACGGAGTGATACTCGGACGCCTCAAAGAACCCACGGCATCCTAGAGCCGTGCAGCCGCGCGGGCAATAAAAATAAGGGGACTCATCGCGTCCCCTTCAAAATCCCCTTCTAGGAGAGAACAGTTTCTTCTACGGTCGTCAGATCTCTAAGCAATCGGCGATTCGGCAGTGAATAGCTGCCTCGCGCTTAGTAACTGCCTGCGTCCATCGCTGGCTGACCAGAGAGGGGACGCGTATGCGTTTTTGCCATCAAAAGCGGAGGCGCCGACGTGACAGTGGTTTGACGCGTTGTGGTCGTGGTCGTCTGGGGTTCGCTTGAGCAAGACACCAGCATCAAGCCGAGCATCAAAAGCGCAGGAATGAGAATGATCGATTTTTTCATAGTGTGAATTGCTTCTTTGAGAACATAGGCCTTTTGGAGCCACTTGTAACGAATTGTTTCCACGACTTGCGCTTCTTCTTCCACCTCACTGAGTACAGGCGCAATCATCTGCAATTTCTCGCTATTACAGAGGTTCAATTCATTGGCGCACAAATTGATTTGGACGCAAGCTCACCATTCTTTGAACTCGTTCACGTGCTCGTGCGCTTCATCAAATTGCCCGCTGCCTCATATCGCGACAAGGAATTGAAACAGGACTGTTGCGATGCTGTCCGCTGGAGACGGCGGTTAAGAGTGGCGATTGCGGCAAACGCGAAAAGATATGGAAGAGATCACCTGGCAGACCCCTGAGCCCTGGGCCTGAGACGTCCAGCCGGAGGCACATCTCTTCCATCCCTATTTCGAATGGGGTGTGCAGATTGAGCGTATGCAACAGCGCAAATTCTCGAACCGGGCTTTGCGAGAGGTTCTCTGCAGCGCCGTCCGATTTTGAGCATCACTGCGACATGTAAGCGGCGCCGGATATTTCCAGGTATGATCTCGGCGCCGCAGTTACGACCCCTCGTTGCTCTCGGGTGTTATGTTTCGCAACCAGCTAGTAATCGCAACCGCTAAATAGTCGCATCGATTTTGGCTGGCGCGCGCCCGGCGACCCTTAACAAACAGCCTCCAGGACTCTTTGAACTCGCCCGCCTGCTCAAACCTGCTGCCCATTAATTTTCCTCGACAGTTCTCGACAAATTTTTTCATTTACGTGCGTGATTTGTGCAAACTCAGAAAAAATGGCTATCGTCGCAATGCGAATAAGACCAACGTGATAGCACATTTTCACGCATAACCTTCCAACCACTAAAGATGATTCACACGCAAGAAGTGGCAGGGTTCGACCCTGCAGCGCGCACTATCTTTTCAGGCAATAATCCCAATTGTTATGGCTCTCGTTGAGGAAGTTCTCGGAATCGTCAAGAAACGTAATCCCAACGAGCCGGAGTTTCTTCAGGCGGTGACCGAAGTGCTGGAATCGATTCGGCCGGTCATCGGGCGCAACAAGAAGTATCGGGATGGCAAGATTCTGGAGCGTCTGGTCGAACCGGAGCGGATGATTCAATTTCGGGTCCCGTGGATTGACGATAAAGGCCAGATCCAGGTGAACCGGGGTTTTCGCGTTCAGATGAATAGCGCCCTTGGCCCTTACAAAGGCGGGCTGCGTTTTCATCCGACGGTCTGCGCCAGCATCATTAAGTTTCTCGCGTTCGAACAAGTTTTTAAAAATTCGCTGACGGGCCTGCCGATGGGCGGCGGCAAAGGCGGCGCGGACTTTGACCCAAAAGGGAAATCCGACACCGAAGTGATGCGGTTTTGCCAATCGTTTATGACCGAACTATTCCGGCACGTCGGACCGCATACTGATGTGCCTGCGGGCGATATCGGCGTAGGCGGGCGCGAGATCGGCTATCTCTTCGGCCAGTACAAACGGTTGGCGAACGAATTTACAGGAGTGCTAACCGGCAAAAGGCTCAACTGGGGGGGGTCACTCATGCGCCCGGAGGCGACCGGCTACGGCGCAGTTTATTTCGCGCAGGAAATGCTCAAAACGCGCAACGAAACGATTGAGGGCAAAGTTTGCACAGTCTCAGGGTCCGGTAACGCCGCCCAATTTACAGTGGAGAAATTAATCGACTGCGGCGCGAAACCTATCACGATGTCCGACTCGAGCGGTTTTATTTACGACAAGAACGGCATTACGGAAGAAAAACTGGCCTTTATTAAAGGCATCAAGAACGTACGCCGCGGACGCATCGGTGATTACGCGAAAAAATTCCGCGGCAAATACGTGGCCGGCCAAGGGCCGTGGAGGGTCAAATGCGATTGCGCGTTCCCCTGCGCGACGCAGAACGAGATCACCGGTGAAGACGCAAGGAAGTTGCTCGAGAATGGTTGCTATCTGGTCTCCGAAGCGGCCAACATGCCGAGCGTCCCGGCGGCTCTCGATCTTTTCCTCGAGAAAAAAATTCTTTTCGGTCCTGGCAAAGCAGCGAATGCCGGCGGCGTAGCTACGTCCGGTCTCGAGATGAGCCAAAACTCCATGCGGTTGCCATGGCCGCGTGAAGAAGTTGATTCGCGTTTGCGTCACATCATGTCCACCATCTTCAAAAACGCATGGGAAACCGCGGCCGAGTACGGGCACCCCGGTAATCTCGTCGTCGGGGCGAACATCGCCGGGTTCGTGAAAGTCGCGGACGCGATGCTTGACCAGGGCGTTGTGTAGAAAGCACACGCGCATGGCGGCTTCCGTAAATGATCCTACGAAAACGAATCTTGTTGATTGTCTGACGAAGAATGGAACCGCCGCCGGAGCGAAATGGACGCTGCCGTTCTGCTTTCTGCTTTCGGTCTTCTTAAACGTGGTCGGATGTACTGGTGAATGCAACGTCTCTACAGGAGGCGAATCCGGTTACGCTGGCTTCATCGGGCGAAGCATTTCAAGCTGTTGCGGCTGCTGGCTATCAACCGGCCTTTGGTTTTGCGTCAGGCCTGAGCGGCCGCTGGTTTCATGATGGCAGAGCGACCAGCATAAGTGTCGCGCCCGACGGCCGAAATCTCCGCGCTGACGACACCCGGACGCGTAAATCCTCTATCGAATCCGAATATAACTATATGAAAATGAAATCGTTTATTCTGCGGCTCGTTTTAGTTTCTGTCGCACTCGGTGTGGTAGGCTGTGAAGGCTATTATAGTGCCTCCCCAGGCTACTACGGCGGTCCCGGACCGTATTACGGAGCCGGACCGTATTATGGAGGATACCCAGGCTCAGTCACGGTCGAGATTGGCGATCGGCCCTATTATACTCGGGGCCCCGGCTATTACGTCGGACGCAGCTACTATGTCTGGCGACCCGGACACTGGGCATGGCGCTACGGCCGAAGGGTCTGGATTCACGGCCATTATGTGGTGAGATAACTAGAGGCGCCGCGCGTTACGTTAGGGGCTGGTATTCTAGTTTTGCGATTACCAGACGATCGGACGCGCCAATCCTCCCAACGCATAATTTCCGCTTCCGCGACAAGCACCAGCCGGTAACACGGCTTTTGATTTGCGCCGTAGCCGCGATTTTCTGGATGCACTTCGACTACAAACGTCGATGATCATCTTTCATGATCAGCGTTGTCTTGAATATGCAGCTCCTGAACACCCGGAACGGTCGGAGCGCATCGCCCGCACCGCTCCTTTACTAAAAGATCGGCATCCTGATTGGGAATGGCATGAACCGCGTGCGGCGACTGATGGTGAATTGTTGCGGGCGCATTCCCGCCAACATATCGAACACGTCGCCAGTGCGCGCGAAGATTTCGATCTTGATACGCCACTTTATCCGAAGATCGACACGTATGGGCGACACTCTGCCGGCGCGGCGATCGAGGCAGCGCGCGCGACCTTGCGCGGCGAACGCGCCTTCAGTCTGATGCGGCCACCGGGGCATCACGCTACGCGGGATCGCGCAATGGGATTTTGTTACTTCAGCAATATTGCCATCACGGCGCTCGATGCGTTAGCAAATCGCGCCGAACGTGTCGCAATCTGGGATTTTGACGCGCATCATGGCAACGGCACGGAAGCTATTGTCGCGCAGAACCCGCAAATCGCGTTTGCGTCGATCCATCAATTCCCAGCATATCCGGGAACCGGCGCAAAATCTTTTGCGAACATAGCAAATTATCCCGTAGCGCCGTATACGCCTCGCGCTCAACATGTCGACGTTGCCGAACGCGCTCTACAAAAACTTCTGAAGTTTAATCCCGGTCTGCTTCTCGTTTCCGCGGGGTTCGATGCTTACTCCGGCGACCCGTTGGTACAGATGACGCTCGAAAAGGAAGATTTCGCCAAGTTCGGAGAATGGTTGCGCAGGATCGACATCCCGACGGCCGCGATTCTCGAAGGCGGTTACAGCGGCGAGCTACCCGAATTAATCGATGCTTTTTTGAGCGCATGGAATGGCTAGACTGCAGCGGCGCTCGATGAGCGCCGAATCCATGTGGCGCAACTTTGCGAGTTGCGGGACGCAAGTCACAAACTTACGCCATATTATCGGTGATCACAGACTGCCGCTACAGCTTATGGATTTGGAAGTGGTGCAGCGGCTTGTTCTCTTTTCCGGCTACTCATTTCGATTAGCCGGCCTGCTGCATCTTCAATGTCGTAATATCTGTATTGAATAGCTCTGCTTCGCGCGGCGAGCAGACCGCAGCGATGAACATCCTTGAAATCGCCGTACGGGAATTTATATCTCCGCTTTGTGTTCTCAGGGTATCGCTCGTCGATCCCAAGATGCCATTTTGCATATTCAGCAAATCCATTCAGGCGGATGAATGTATTTTCTTCATCTGCTGAAGGTCGATGTTCGCTCCACGCTCCTTTGCCGTCCGGGATGAAGCGCCCCGCACTGATGAGTTCTTGCGCGTGCTGAAACGCAGTGCGGTTTAGCTTTAACGCATGGGCTTGCGCGCGATCCTCGGCGAAAAGCGAAACGGCAGTGTAACAGATTAGAGCGGCAATCGCGATTCCGGTTGTCGGCGCTTTAATCATTCGGTCAAGAAATCTCGTGACCCGTTCTGTTAACAAGAACCCTCGGGCTGGCGGGATTTGAACCCACGACCTCTTGAACCCCATTCAAGCGTTCTACCAAGCTGAACTACAGCCCGATCGAGAAGAAACTATTTACCAATTGCGGCAATATGGCCATCGGTTCGGCGAAATATTTTTGGAGGAGATTTTGCGATAGTCACAGAGCGCCGCTACAGAAGAAAGATGCTCAGCGCTGGAATTGTCGGGCTGCCGAACGTAGGCAAATCGACCCTTTTTAATGCCGTCACCCGCACGCATAAAGCGCCTGCCGATAATTATCCGTTTTGCACCATTGATCCCAACGTAGGCGTGTTCACCGTGCCTGATCCGCGCCTAGAAAAAATCGCGGCGATCTCGCGTTCTAAGAAAATCGTGCCGACGACGATTGAGTTCGTCGATATCGCCGGTCTGGTCAAAGGCGCGAGCGCGGGCGAGGGCTTGGGCAATCAGTTTCTTCATCACATTCGCGAAGTGGACGCGATCGTGCAGGTGGTGCGTTGTTTCGAGAACAGCGACGTCCATCACGTGAGCGCGACGATCGACCCGATTCGCGATATCGAAGTCGTTAATACCGAGCTTGCGATCGCAGACTTGGCATCTTTGCAGAAACGACGTGACCGGTTACAGAAACAACTGCACGCTGGCGACAAAGCGGCAAAGATCGAAAATGCAATCATCGAAAAATTACTGGCGCATCTCGACGCGGGAAAGCCAGCGATCATCGCGGAATTGACTCCGGAAGAAAAGGCAATCGCGCGGGGCCTCTTCCTGCTCACTTCAAAGCCAACGATTTTTGCTTGCAATGTCGCCGAGTCCGAACTGGCGGCGATTTCGAAGGCCGATTCGTCAAATCTAGCTTCACGAGATGCCGATCTTGTTCAAAATTATGCGCGACATCATTTCGCCACTGAAGCCGTCGTGATTAGCGCGCAGATCGAGAGCGAACTTGTCGATCTCAGCGAACAGGAGGCGCTGGAGTATCTGCGGGACCTCGGCGTAGAGGACAGCGGTGTGCACGCGCTCATTCACGCGGTCTATCACCTCCTCGGCTTGCGTACCTTCTTTACCACCGGGGAAAAGGAGACGCGAGCGTGGACAATTCATGCGGGCGAAAAAGCGCTCACCGCAGCAGGTGCAATTCATTCGGACTTCGAGCGCGGTTTCATTGCGGCGGAAACCATCCACTACGACGATCTGTTCGCAGCGGGTTCATTTGCCAAGGCGCGTGAGGCCGGAAAACTGCGGCTGGAGGGAAAAGATTACGAAGTCCGCGACGGCGATGTGATCTTCTTCCGGTTTAATGTGTAGGCCAGGAATGTGGGAGCGGTATCAGCGCCGCAATTGTCGCGACACTGAGGTCCCTCCCTCATTAAACCGCATCGTATAAGATCCGACCGCAATTTTCGCAGCTTACGATCTCTTTTCCGGCCTTGACGCGTGACGCAGTAGCAGTCGTCACTTTCATGTGGCAGCCCGTGCAAACCCCGTGTTCAATGGCGACGACGGCTGCATCGCCTTTGCTGTCGAAAAGACGTTCGAACCGATTAAGTAAATCACCATCGATTTTGCTGGCGAGCGCCTCTCGCTCCTTCGCCAGTTCCTCTTGCCGGCTTTCCAGAGTTTCTGATTTCGTTTCCAGATCGTTCAACTGGCGCGAAATTGATTCTTTCGTTGCCTTGGCTGTTATCTCGGCTGCTTCGATTTCGGCTTTGAGCTTGTCGGCCTCGAGCATCACTTCCAGCTCTTCATCCTCAAGCCTGCGGATTTCATTTTCGTACCGCTCAATCTCGTGACCGATCGCCTGAAACTCGTCATTTTTGCGGGTTTGATACTGCTGGGTCTTAAGACGTGAGATGGTCTCGGCGCGCGTGCCTACATCAAGCTCCAATTTCTTGCGATCCATTTCGACCTGTCGTCTCTTTTGCTTTAGCGCCTCAACTCCCGCAGCGCTCGCGGCCAGTTGCGATTCGAGGTCATTGCGTTGCAACGGCAGCGTCTTAATCTCAGTTTGAATCTGTTTGATCTTTTGTTGTCGATCTTGGAGGACGAGCAGTTGTTCCAATTCCGGATGCACGCGCGCTCAACGTATTAATTCGCCGGAGGCGCGTCAATTGCTGTGACGCCACTGGTTCCACTCATGATACTTTGCGCTTTACCGCGCTTCACGGCTTGCCTTTGCCAAGCCGCCAGATCCAACGATACAGCACCGCCGCGGTGGCGCCGAAGGCGATGCCACCGATAATCTTTGCGGCCGTTCCAAAGCCCGGCCCGACCAGCGCCAGCGGTGCAGATACGCCAGAGAACACGACGATCGCAGAGAGCACCACGCCGATCACGCTCTCGCCGACGATCAGGCCTGACGCGAGTAGCACGCCAAGCTGCTTCGTCGCCTCAGGCCTGGCACTGCGGTCGGCTCGCTTGTCGAAGAACCAGCCGGCGATGGCTCCGACCACGATCATGAGAGTGCTCTGCGTGGGAAGATAGATCCCCAGACCCACGGCCAACGGGGGAACGCGCATGTGTCGCGTCGTGCGCGCGAGAATCTCATCCAGCAGGATAATGCAGCCGCCGATAAATCCGCCTGTCCGAATCAGACTCCAATCGATATCGGCGGCGATGACGCCTTGCGCCAGCGACGAGATCAGGCCCGCCTGAGGTGCGGGGAGTGGCGAAGGGCGCAGCTCGGCACCCGGTGCACCGACGAAACCGTAGGCATGATTCACCAGATCCAGCACCGGCGGAATCACGAACGCGCCCGCAACTACGCCGATCACCAGCGCCACCTGCTGCTTCCATGGCGTGGCATCGACTAACTGGCCGGTCTTGAGATCCTGCAGGTTATTGTTCGCAATCGCCGCAACGTTGAAGATCACCGCGGTGGTAAAAAGCGCGAAGGCCATCAGAGACTTGCCCGCCTCCGGTGATACATACGGTTTTACGCCGAACACGAGAAGTAACGCAGCGCCGATCACCACCAAAATGCCAATGCCAGACAACGGGCTGTTGGACGAGCCGATCAAGCCTGCCATGTAACCGCAGACGGCCGAGACGAAGAAACTCATCAACACCACGTAGGTCACGCCGCCGATGGTGAGCGTTACGACATGTGCGCCAAGACCGCTGGTGTTGCCGAAATACCCGAGCAGCCAGCCGATCGGTAGCATGCAGACCAACGTGACGAGTCCGACAATGCCGATCGGAATGTCGCGCTCGGTAATTGGCAGCGTGTCTGCCTTGCCCGCTTTGCGTGCGCGAGAGGCGGCCATTGCGCCAGAGAGGCCCCTGGCAACTGGCTTAACGAGCTTCAGAAGCGTCCAAATCGCCGACACACCGATCGCGCCCGCTCCGACAAAACGCACTTTATGGCTCCAAGTGTTTTGCGCGAGTGCAGCCGCAGCCGTGCTGACGTCCTGCGCGAGTGATGAGTAGTGCGGCACGCCCCAGCCCCATCCAATCAGTGTGCCTATAAGCATGGCAATTCCAACTGAGAGGCCAACCAGGTGCCCGATAGCGAGCAGCGCGAAGGAAAGCGAGAAATCATAGCCGCTTACTGCACCCCGCCTGCCGATTCGAAAGGTCTGCGCCACATCTGAGGCGAATAATTGCGTGGCTACGATCACCGCAAACAACGCCGACACGATCGATCCCCACAACACTGCGAGCAGACCTGCGCGACCATGCTCAATATCTGACGCATGCGCGGCATCTCCGCTACTGCCGACCTTCAGCACCTCGGCGCACGCGACACCTTCGGGGTATGGCAGGTCCGAAGTAGTCACCAGAGCCCGGCGAAGCGGGATTGAGTACATCACGCCCAGAATGCCGCCCAACGCGCAGATCGCGAAAGAGATCCAGAATGGAAAGCCAGTCCACCAGCCAATCATGATCAATCCGGGCAACACGAAAATAATCGACGACAGCGTGCCTGCCGCGGACGCAACGGTCTGCACGATGTTGTTTTCCTGAACGGTCGCATCGCGAAAACCCCGCAGGATTGCCATGGAAATGACCGCCGCGGGAATCGACGTCGAAAAGGTGAGACCGGCCTTGAGACCGAAGTACACGTTGGCGGCAGTGAACACAAGCGTGATGGCGACCCCTATGATCAAGCCGCGGACGGTAAGTTCGGCGCGCGTACTCTCGCGCATTTGTTGGTTGGCGTTCACGATGCCACTCTCGGTACCGCTGGTTTGCATTGTAAGGGTACGCGGCCGGCTATTCTGGACGACCGACGAGAGCGGAGAATAGTCTGGAGTCGCCGGAGCGGTCAAGACAGTGTAGTTCAATCTGGCACACGGAGCGCAGCGTCGGCGCACGTCAAGTACCGATCTACACTTGCGCCCGGCTAACGCGCGGGCGTGGGCTATCTAGATCGGAACATCGCCACTGGCGAGCGTTTTCCCGTCTTTGAGCTGCCTTTTCTCCGGCACATCGCAGTGCGACTATTTCCGCTCCAAGCGCGACTCAGGGACCAATCGTGCTACGCGCTTCCGGTGTTGGCGTTAAGACCGCATTGATGATTTCTGCAGCGAGGTTGGGAAGCGACTTACTGTCGTGATTGTCGAGCAGGATAACGGTCCAAGTGTTGTCGAGAAACATGGTCATACAGCTATGAAAGCCGGGGAGGTCGCCTGAGTGTGACGCAAGCAACAAGTTGCCGGTATTGGTTGTCGGTTGTGCGTCGTAGTCGCTCGTCAGAAAAGTCCGAAGTTGCTCCTGACTAGTTCGGCCAACGTGCCAACCGAACGAGTAGCCAAACGGTCGAATCGCAAACAACTCTTTCGCCGCTCCGACGCCGAAGACTCGCCCAGCAACCAGCTCTTTGCGCCATCGCCAGAGATCTCGCACGGTGGAGTACACGCCACCAGAAGAAAATGCGATCGACCAGTCGATGTATGGCGCCTTTATTGGCTGACCGTTTTCGACGACGTACGCTGTTGCCAACCGAGGCACAATCGCGCGCGGACCGCCGATGCCTGTATCCGTTAGGCCCGCGCGAGCGGTCAACCGCCCAAGTCCATCTGCGTAGATCTCGCCGGTTACCTGCTCGTAGAGCGCACCTAAAATCAAGTAGCCGCAGTTGCTGTACTTGAACTGCGTGCCGGGAGCGAATTCAAGCGAGTCGCTGCAGTACTTGCTAACAACCTCTTTAGGTGTGGCCGGTTGCTGCACAATCTGCATGATGTCAGGTCGTCGGACGAAATCCGGAACGCCGGCCGAATGTCCAAGCAACTGGCGGATTGTGACAGTGTCAGCCACATCCCTTCGATAATTGGGAAGGTATGCCGAAAGAGTAGCGTCAAGATCGATGCGACTTTGCTGCGCAAGCTCCAAGATCAAAGCGGCGGTGAACTGCTTTGTGAGCGAACCGATTTGAAACCGGGTCGTCGGAGTATTGGCGATTTTCCATGTCTCGTCGGCCAAACCAAATGCTCCTTCATAAACAATTGTGTTACCGTATCCGAGCAGCGCAGATCCGGAGAACCTGCCATCCCTGTGGTACTGCAGAAGAATTTGCGCGATCTTGTGTTTAGATGACGAAGCACCGCTGCATGAACAAAGAATTGCCGCGAGAAAGCCCGCTCCGACAATTTTCAATACCTTCGCCGCAGACTGACTCCGAAACATCGAAGATGATTAATAATGCTCAACGGGCGAGCGTTTGCCGTCTTCAACGTTGCGGTTAGCTGCGCGTTCTTCGCCGAGAACGGCGACGCGCAGGTCCCAGATTTCATTGTCGATCTTGCGAAAAGCAGTTTCGGAGAATTCGTCAGGTGGTGTCAGCCTTTCCTTGAAGCGCGCCACTTGAGCCAAGGCGCGATCGATTTGATCGCGAGGCAATGTCCCTAGAATCCGCCGCACATTCTCGATCTCAGGGACGCGATGGCAAATCATGACGAGATCATTTCCAGCCGCAATGGTTAGACGAATTGCGTCTTCCAGGCGGTATCCGGTGAGAATCGCACCCATATCCAGATCGTCAGTCATGACGAGACCATCGAAATCCAATTCGTTGCGCAACAGATCCGTGATGATCCGCGGCGACAATGTGGCCGGTGTTTTCTTCGGCTCGAAACACGGATACCAGCCGTGACAGATCATCATACTGTCCACCTCGTGGACAAATTCGCGAAACACGGCCAACTCATGCCGATCGAGCTGTTCGCGCGTGCGATCAATTCTGGGCAGTTGGTAATGCGCATCGAACCCGGCGGCCGAATAACCGGGAAAATGTTTGCCGCAACTTGCGATCCCCTGCCCTCTCATCGCTTCATTGAATGCAGCTGCGTTGCGTACCACTTGTTCAACCGTCTTCCCATAACACCGACCGCGTAACGAATTATCGGCGCCATCGTCGAACGAAATGTCGAGCACCGGGCAGAGGTCGAGGTTGAAGCCGAAAAGCCGGAGCAACCGTCCTGTGATGTCCCCGTGGCGCCGTACAAGATTGACATCGTCTTTATCGCGCAATTGCTTCGCGTTCGGCGGTTCATTGCCAATCACGCGCAATCGCGAGACGCGGCCACCTTCCTGGTCGACGGCGATAATCGGCTCAACTTCGCTCAAGCTCCGCAGGTCATCGATCAACCTGTGCAGTTGACCGGGACTTTCGATGTTGCGCCCGAACAAAATAAATCCGCCGGGCTGGACGCGCCGAAACAATTTCGCAGTCTCTTCATCGAGTTCTTTGCCTGGGACACCGGTCAGGATCAGTTGACCCAAGGAATTAGTCTTCATACGTTGCCGGAACTTAGGTGTCGATGTTGCGCGACGAAAATAAATTTGTGGCGCAAGTTTCTAACTTGCGCGCCGACAACAGCGCAAGCGCAAGTTTCGGCCTTACGCCAGTATGAAAATCGGCATTTACGGCGGCACGTTCGACCCCACCCATCATGGGCATTTAATTCTCGCACGCGAAGCCGGCGAGACGTTCCGATTGGACAAGATTATCTTCGTTCCGGCAGCGGTTTCGCCCTTCAAAGGCTCGCCAGCTGCAGCCGCGGAGGCGCGATTGTCGATGTTGCGAGCTGCCATCGAAGGTGAAGCCGGATTTATAGTAAACGATTTTGAACTGCGCCGGCCGCCTCCTTCTTACACGATTGACACAGTCGAAGATATTCAACGCCAAGAAGCGGACGCCGAATTGTATTACCTAATCGGCGAAGACAATATTCCAACACTAAGAAAGTGGCATCGCTTCGAGGAATTGGAACAAGCGGTTCGCTTTGTAGTTTTGGATCGCACTGGCGCGGGAACCAAACACGATTATCCCACGCTGCATCGCAGGATCGACATTTCTGCCACGGAAATCAGAAAGAGAGTTGCCTCCGGGCAATCGATTCGCTATTTCGTACCGCAGGCAGTCGAGGAAATCATTCGGCGCGAAAAACTCTACCGGGAGCAAGTGAAATAACGCCAGAAACCTTAGCAAAAACCTGCGCAGAACTCGCGTCGAACAAAAAGGCGGAGGACATCGTCATTTTGGATTTGCGCACAATCTCCACGTTTACAGATTTCTTCGTGATTTGCTCGGCCACGTCTGAGCCGCAGTTGAAAGCGATTGCGAACGAAGTTGAAACGCGGCTCCGAGAGGACCATGCGGCTCGTCCGGTGGCGATTGACGGCTTTCCAGCCAGCCAATGGATCGTATTAGATTATTTGCAGGTCGTCCTCCACGTTTTTCATCGGGACAAACGCGCGTTCTACAGCCTTGAAGATCTTTGGGGTGACGCGCCGCTGATCCGATGGGAAACAGCCGCGGCCCGTTGAGCGGGTGGTCCAAGCGCTCGGCCGAAAACGTTACGGACGGTTACTTCCTCGGCGATGGCGATGCCGGGGGCGCTTGTGCCGCAGGGCTGGTAGCTGCTTCCGGCGGTTTGGCGCCTAACAGTTCCACTTCAAAAATCAAAGTCGAATTGGGAGTGATATCAGGACCGACAGCGCGATCGCCATAGGCGAGGTTCGATGGGATGAACAACTGATATTTTGACCCGACTTTCATCAGTTGAACCCCTTCCGTCCATCCTTTGATCACCCCATTTAACGGAAACGTTGCGGGCTCACCACGTTTGTATGAACTGTCGAACTCGGTGCCGTCAATCAGCGTGCCGCGATAATTGGCCGTTACGATATCGGTCGCTTTCGGCTGTGGGCCAGTCCCTTCCTTGATGACTTTGTATTGCAGACCGCTGGGTGTAGTTTTTACCCCTTCTTTCTTCTTGTTTTCGGCTAGGAATTTTTCGCCGTCTTTTGCGTTGTTTTCTGCCGCCGCTTTTTGTTTAGCTTCCAGATCTTTTTGAAACGTCGCCATTGTATCTCGTACTTCTGCCTCCGTCATCTGCCGCTTGCCTGCAAGTCCATCCTTCAGCCCCGCGGCAAATGCGTCGGCATTGAGCGCGACCTTTTGTCGGCTGAAATTCATGCCAATGTTAAGGCCGATAGCGTAGCTGGACTTGTCTTTTTGATCTTTAAGCTCTGTTTTTTCTTGCGCGACAACCGGCAAGGCCAGCGCGAGCGCCGCAAAAGTGGCAACAAAATATTTCATAGAAGTAGGTTTTTAATTGCGATAAGGCTTTAAACCTAAGCGCGGAGATCTGCAGGCTAATGGATAAACATTCGTCGTCAAGAAAACAACGAAACTATCGAATTCGCTGCATCGGTTCGCTTATCGTCCTTGCTTCCTTTGCGGCTGGGACGCCAACGCTTCCGGGCGTTACTCTCTCACGCAACGAAGCAATCAAAATCGGAAAAAGAATCTGGCAAAACGAATGCAATGGAACTATCACAGGGTTGACCGCGTGGAATGAAGGCGAAAATTTCGCGTCGCTCGGCATTGGCCACTTCATCTGGTATCCGAAAGGACAGCGCGGTCCATTCGAGGAGAGTTTTCCTAAACTGGTGAGCTTTATGACAGTTCGTGGCGTTAAATTGCCAACGTTACTTCTGGGCGCGGGCGAACGGGCCTGCCCGTGGAATTCGCGCCAGGAATTTCTTCGGGCCCAATATTCACCGGAGATGAAACAGCTGCGGCAGTTTCTCGCCGGTACGGTTGACGTTCAGGCGGAATTTTTGATCGCACGCTTGCAAAATGCACTTTCAAAAATGCTCGCCGAAGCTGAGCCTGCAGATCGCGCGAACGTCGAGCAGCAATTCGAGCGCATGACGAGAACGCCACAGGGCTGTTACGCTCTGGTCGATTACGTGAACTTCAAGGGTGAAGGCGTCTTGCACACTGAGCGTTATCAAGGGCAGGGATGGGGCTTGCTTCAAGTCCTCGAGCAAATGCCCGCCGATGAAGATGACGCGGTGAAAGAATTTTCGCGCGCAGCTGTCGTAGTGCTAAAGCGCAGAGTCGCGAACTCCCCCCCCGAACGCGGCGAAGCACGATGGTTACCAGGTTGGCTTAACCGGGTCCGCAGCTACAATCGCGACTGACTTTATGCGGCAAAAATTTCCCGTATTGCTTTTCACGCTTTTGCTGGCTGTTCTTAGCTGTTCGATCAGCGGCCAGATACGGCTCTTTGGACCGAGGCCGACGCCGCAACCAATCCGCAAAGCGTCGGAGTTCATTCGCAAACAGGACCCATTGAAGGTGAATCAATCTTTACTCAAACAGGCGACGCCGGATAACACGCATATCGTCGTTTCAATTCCAAAGCAGCGGGCTTACCTCATGATGGACGATCAAATCGTGGCTGATGGTCCAATCTCGTCTGGCAGACGCGGACACGAGTCGCCCACGGGCCACGTGCGCGTGCTTGAGAAAGACCCGAACCACCATTCCAATCTGTATGGCGACTTTGTGGATACTTCGGGCCGTGTAGTGCGCGCCGGGGTCAGTGCCCACATCGATTCGGCTCCGAGCGGCACGCACTTCGCCGGCGCGCCGATGAAATGGTTCTTGCGTTTGACCGAAGAGGGCGTGGGCATGCACGTCGGAATTTTGCCCGGCTACCCCGCTTCGCATGGCTGTATCCGCGAATCGGCCGACGGCGCGAAATTATTTTACGACAATGTAAAAGTCGGCACGCCAGTCGACGTAGGCGATTACTAACCTCCGATCAGTTTTCGCCGCAACAAATCAAACGCAGCTTGTGCAGCAAGTTGCTTAAATGTTTCGCGATCGCTGGGAAAAAATAACCTCTTCCCCGTAGTTTCATTTGCGGTCGCGAGCGCAATGTAAACCGTTCCTACTGGCTTATCCGCCGAACCGCCGGTGGGTCCGGCGATCCCAGTCGTGGCAAGGGCATATGTCGATCTTGCATGTCTCTTTGCGCGGTCAGCCATCATGCACGCGACCGGTTCGCTGACAGCGCCATGCTTCACGATTAACTCTGGATCGACATTCAACATATCGATCTTGGCCTGATTGGCATAACAAACATAGCCAGCAACGAAAACGTTGGAGGCGCCCGGCACATTTGTGATACGATGCGCGAGCAGCCCACCCGTACACGACTCGACGATCGCAAGTGTCACATTTCTGTTGGCCAGGAGCTTTACGATTACTTCCTCAAGAGGTTCGTCGCTCACGGAAAAGATCGACAATCCTAGGGCCGCTTTAATAATCCCGTCTGCGCGCGCAACCGGTTCAGATTCCCCGATGATTCGAACATCGACTTCTCCGGGACGCGCACAATAACCGAGCTCGATCCCTGGAATGGCGAGAACTTTTTCACCGATCGTTTCCTCGACCGTAGATTCACCCATGCCCGCGATCCTGTAGAGCCGCCGCTCGATCCCCGCCGGCGTTTGCGCGATCGATCGCAAGATCGGAATCACCGACGCGCGAAACATTGGCTGAAGTTCGCGAGGGGGCCCCGGCAAGACAAAGAGATGTGGCGAGGCAAGCCGCGGATTGACATTTGGTTTCAAATACAATCCGGACGCACTCCCATTTTCGTTTGGGAGAACCTGCGCGCCGACGGGAACATCAGCCTGCCTAGCAATGCTCGAAGTCCATTTAATTCCGCGTGCCTCCAGTCTTTGCCGCAGCGATGCCAAGAGTTGCGGGTCCTGGCGCAATTCCAGCCCGAGCAAATCCGCAACGATGTCACGTGTGATGTCGTCGCTTGTGGGCCCGAGCCCGCCAGTCACAAATAGGATTTCACAGCTCGAAAATAATTCGCCCAGAGCGTGGCGAATCGCCTGGCCGTCGGGAACCGTGCGCCGCTCATCAATGCGCAAACCCAATGGGAAGATCTCGCGGGCGATGAACGCAAGGTGCGCATCGTGCACGTCCCCGAGCAATAACTCCGTGCCAGTATTGATGAGAGCGACCTGCATGGAAGATCAACAAGCAAACGTCGAACGCTGAGTGCACAACGTCCAACGCCGAAGTCAGATTTCCCAATCTCGACAAACGGCGCAAGCACAAGCCGACTGTAATTTGATCTTGGGCGTTCGATGTTGGGGCATTCGGCGTTTTCCGCCAAATCACGCCGCGTCTTTGTCCTGTTTTTTGCGAATTAGCGGGAGCTTTTTGCCTTCCACGACCGCGCGATTGATCGTGACTTCAGCGATGTCTTCGCGGCTCGGGACATCGTACATGATGTCGAGCATGATCCGCTCAAGCATCGAACGCAACGCCCGTGCACCTGTCCCCTTCGTGACGGCTTGCGCGGCAAGCGCGCGCAGCGCGTCTTTCGTGACCGTCAACCGCACGCCTTCCATCGAGAAGAGTTTCGTGTACTGCTTGACCATCGCGTTTTTCGTCTCGGTCAATATCGCCACCATTTCTTCCTTGGTAAGCGCATCGAGCGAGCTCACAACCGGCAACCGCCCGATAAATTCAGGAATCATTCCAAAAGCGAGCAAGTCTTCCGGTTCCACATGGCGCACGGCTTCCCTTCGCAACGCTTCTTCGACTTCGAGGGTCGGACTGCCAAAGCCCATCACTTTTTGGCCGATGCGTTTTTGGATAATTTTATCGAGCCCGATGAACGCGCCGCCGCAAATAAACAGAATTTTCTCGGTGTTTACCTGGATGTACTCCTGGTGCGGATGTTTGCGGCCTCCCTGCGGCGGAACGTTGCACGTGCTCCCTTCCAAAATCTTCAAGAGCGCCTGTTGGACGCCTTCGCCGGAGACATCGCGCGTGATGCTGACGTTATCGGTTTTGCGCCCGATCTTGTCGATTTCGTCGATGTAAACGATGCCGATCTCCGCGCGTTTTACATCGTAATCAGCATTCTGTAGCAACCGCAGAATGATGTTCTCGACGTCTTCGCCAACATAGCCCGCTTCGGTCAATGTGGTCGCGTCCGCAATGCAGAATGGGACATCGAGGATCTTGGCCAATGTTTTGGCGAGTAGAGTCTTTCCGGAACCAGTCGGCCCGATGAGCAAAATGTTGCTCTTCTCAATCTCGATATCCGCGAGGGGATCGGGCTGAAATACTGGGGAGGGATCGACGGGCGCTGAAGTTTGCAGCACGCGCTTGTAATGATTGTGCACCGCCACCGATAGCGTTTTTTTGGCGGTGTCCTGCCCGATCACATATTGATCGAGCAAACGCCGGATCTCTGCCGGTTTCGGCACGCGAATGTTGGAGGACTGACGCCGCGCGTCCTCGCTGAGTTCCTTATCCAGGATGCTCTTGCAAACATTGATGCAGTTGTCGCAGATATAAACGCCGGGCCCGGCAATTAACTTGCGCACCTCGGCATGGCTCTTGCCACAAAACGAGCACATGGTGAGGTTGGAAGCGCGGGCCATATGTTTGGTGTCAGAATAAGGAGCTGTTATCCTGCCGCCTTCCGCGGCAAAGCGGCCTCAGCCACTTCCACCGATCGATTCCCAGACGGCGGTGTCGCGCCGTCGAGCAGCTTCACTTCCTTGCGAGACTTGATCACTTCATCGACAAGTCCGTACGCTTTCGCCTCTTCTGCCGACATGTAATAATCACGATCCGAATCGAGTCGTACCTGTTCCTCAGATTTGCCAGTGTGTTGGGCGATGATTTTAATGAGGCGCTTCTTCAGCTTGAACATGTAATCGACCTGCCGCTCGACATCGCTTGCCGCGCCTTGAGCGCCGCCGGAAACCTGATGGATCATGATGTCGGAATTCGGAAGCGCGAACCGCTTGCCCTTTGTGCCGGCGCACAGCAAAACTGCGGCCATGCTCGCAGCCATTCCGAGGCAGTAGGTCGTCACATCGCATGTGAGGAACTGCATCGTATCGTAAACTGCGAGTCCAGCGGTCACCGACCCGCCCGGCGAATTGATATAAATGTTGATGTCCTTCTTCGAATCTTCCATCTGGAGGAACAACAATTGGGCGATGACCAAATTGGCAATGTGATCGTCCATGGGCGTTCCGATGAAAACGATCCGGTCCTTCAGCAGCCGCGAATAAATATCGTAGCTGCGCTCGCCGCGGCCAGTCTGCTCCACCACCATCGGGATCAGCACCGACTGCGATAAATTTTCATTGGACACGCTCATGATTCTTCTTCCACGCCAGTAGGCTTTTCTATCTGTTCGACGCTAACATTCGCCTTTAGGAAATCAAGAGTCTTGCCGAGCAGAATCTGTTCGGCGACGTCATTTAAGGCATCCTGTTGTTGCAGTTCCTTGCGCATTTTGTCCGGCGAAATGTCGTAACGCGCCGCCTCCTGCCTGATTCGAAGGTCGACATCTTCCTTCGTGACTTGAATTTTTTCGCGCTCAGCGATCCGATGCAGGATGAAATTCGTTTTCAACCGGTGCGCCGCCAGGTTCGCCGCGCCGTCGATCAGCTCTTTTTCTTTTTCCTTTAACATGTCATCCGTGACGCCGCGCTCGCGATTGCGTTGCACTAATTCGGCCAGAGCGCGCCGCGTTTCATTTTGCAGTAGCGCTGGCGGTAGCTCGAATTGGGTCCGCTCGTGCAAATATTTCACGATCTCCGATTCCTTCGCCCGCTCGACATCATGTTTCTTCGCGTGCTCGATATCGTGCTCGATCATGTGCCGAAGATCGACAATCGTCTTCCCCGGAGCCACTTTGGCCGCAAGCGCGTCGTCAACTGGCGGTAATAGCTTCTCCTTAGTCTCGCGTAACGTAACGGCGTAATCCGCTTTTTTCCCTGCCAATTCTTTTACCGCGAAGTCGTCTGGGAAATTGACGATCACGAGCCGCGTTTTGTCGCGATTTTGTCCAACCAATTGCTCGCAAAATTTCGGCAGAAAATTCTCAGGCGCCAGATGCAGCCAGAATTTTCTGCCGCCCTGCAAATTCTTGCTGACCTGTGGCGCAATTTCGCTAATCGGCTTCCCATCCACCGAACCCTCGAAATCAAGCACTGCAAAATCGCCCGTTTGCAGTCCTCGCCCCGGCACATTCACAAAGTCAGCCGACTGATCCCGCAGGCGCTCCAAAGCCGCTTCGACTTCGGCATCGGAAACTTTTGTGTCCGGCAATTGCACTGGGATGTTCATGTAATCTGGCAGTTCGAATTCCGGCGTCGTCACCACCGTTGCGCGAAACCGCATCGACTTATCTTCGCCAAACTGAATGTCTTCAATGTTGGTCAGCGAAGCGACACGCAATTGCTCTTGTTCGACTGCTTGGTGATAGCTTTTCGAGACGAGTTTTTTGGTTAGCTCCTCCTGAATTTCTTTGCGAAATCTTTTGTCGATCACGGCCCGTGGAGCCTTCCCCGGCCGATAGCCCGGAATTTTGGCGAATCGCGCGAAGCTGTTCGCGATCATCTCCCACTCCTTCGATACTTCATCGGGCGGCAGTTCAATCTGCAGCTTCGACACGAAGCCTGGCTGCCTTTCCACCTGAACCTTCATGCGAATTACTGTAGCGGCGCTATGTGAGCGCCGCAAAACTGGTAGAGCATGACGGCCGTACGCTACGCATTCACGCGTTCGCCGCCCACATAAACTGAATGCGTTTGCGGAATTCCGAACCAGTAGGCCAGTTCCCGATAGTCTTCGCAATCAAAGATTGCAAAGTTGGCAAGCTTGCCTTGCTCAAGCGAACCGATCTTGTTTCCACGATTGAGACTGTAGGCCGCATTAATTGTCGCTGCTGTGATGGCTTCTGCGGGCGACATTTTCATGTGCGTGCAGGCGAGCGACAAAATCATCGACATACTTGGGGTCGGCGACGAACCGGGGTTGAAATCTGTCGCGAGCACAGCCGCAAGCCCACTCTCAATCATCTCCCGCGCGCGCGGGTACGATGTCAACGCAAGCGTGTAAACGGAACCCGGCAGGAGAACCGGTTGCACCTTCGCGGATTTCAACGCCACAATACCGACCTCGTCGGTCTTCTCCAAGTGATCCGCCGTCGTTGCGCCCAACTCCGCCATCAATTTCGCGCCACCGCAGTTGGAAAGCTGATCAACGTGACCGCGCAATTTCAATCCAAGCCTTTTGGCCGCGCTCAGAATCTTGCGCGATTGCTCAATCTCGAAGTAACCGCGCTCGCAAAATACATCACAAAACTCGGCCAGCTTTTCTTGCGCCACCCGCGGAAGCATTTCGTCGGCCACAAGATCGACATAATCATCAGCAGCCATCTCGCGCGGCACAGCGTGCGCGCCAAGAAACGTCGGCTCAATTTCCAGCGGCGTCTCCTGATTTAGCTGGCGCATCACGCGCAAAATCTTCAGCTCGTCATCAAGCGTCAATCCGTAGCCAGATTTAGCTTCGACGGTAGTCGTGCCGCAGTGCAGAAACCAGTCCGCATGTTTCTTTGCTTGCGCGAGAAGCTCAGCGTTGCCGGCCGCGCGAGTTTTTTCCACGGTTGACCAAATGCCGCCGCCGGCTCTCGCGATCTGCTGGTAAGTTTCACCACGTGCACGCCGCTCAAAATCGTCGAGCCGATTTCCCGCAAAAACCAAATGCGTGTGGGCGTCAACAAATCCGGGAAGCACGACGCGCCCGCCCGCATCGACAATCTCCGCGTCGGCTACGCTCACCTTGATCTGGTTGGTAGTTCCAACGCTATCGATCTTCCCATCGCGGATCAGCATTCCGCCATCAGGAAGAATAGCGAGTTCCGACATCTCACGACCAACGCGCGGCCGCTTTGGACCGGCCAGCGTGACCAATTGCGATGCGTGAAGAACAGCCAGCGCGCTCATAAACAGCTCCTTCTGTAGCGGCGGTCTCCGACCGTCGCAAACTTTTCGCCGAACGCGGCGGCGTGCGCGGCGGTCGCGCCCTACCTAAGTTTGCTCTCCACTACTTCAGTGATCTTGCTGAACTGCGCCTTGGAATCGGAGCTGACCTTCTGAACTTTTTCAAGTAGCGCCGATCTGAACTTTTCATCTTTCAACTGACCTAGATTGATGCGTACATTCAGCGCTGCTCCTTCGATGCAAGCGCGCGTTGCGAGCGCGCCCACGCCGACGTCTGAAATGGAAGCGGGGTTTCCTTTTTCAGCCATCTGGGAAAGAAGTTGATAGGACTTCGATGCAGTCTCCATTACTTTCAGTGGAACCTCCGCTGCATATTTTGTGGCCTGCTCGACTGCGGTTGAACTCGCTGCCTTCTCTTTCGCAGATTCTTTTGGCAACGCGAATGCGTCCATCACTTTGTTGAAAGCGGCCGTGTCTTCATCAACCAACGCGAGCAATTCGTCTTTCAGTTGTTGTGCCTGGACCGCCCAATCACTGAAATATTCGAGCCTGTCATCCCACCCGCGTTTGCCGGCGGAAAGATTCGCGACCATACCGCCTAACGACGCGCCCAACGCGCCCATTAACGCCGCCACGGAACCGCCACCGGGCGCGGGCGAATCGCTCAAAGTT
>QHPD01000010.1 GCA_003218975.1 Verrucomicrobiota bacterium | reverse complement strand
GGACCAGGCAACGTTTGTTCGCGGTTGCGACCGCAAGCCCGATTAGTTGTTCGCGTTCTTCGTGCGAAAGTGTCGGCGATTCGCCGGTGGTGCCGATCGCCACGATTCCGGTTATACCGGCAGCGATTTGTTTTTCGATCAGGTTTTCGAAAGCAGAAACGTCAATCTCGCCATTGCGAAATGGTGTGACCAACGCCGTGAACGTACCGCGAAACATGTTGGCCAATTGTAGAGGCGGCTGTCCCCAGCCGCAATCGCGCTGTAGCCACGGCGCTGTGCGCCGTCAAACTCGAAGAGAAGACCGGCTATAGGCCGGTGGCTACACTTCGACCGTGCCCTCAAAAACAAATTCCGCCGGGCCGGTCAGTGTGACGTTACGAAACTGATTGTCGATGTTTTCGAATCCAACCTGAAGTTCGTCGCCACCTCGCGCAATCACAATGATAGGACTGCCGGTATTTTCCGTCACAGCGAAGATGAGCCCGCTCGCAACTACGCCCGTGCCGCACGCGAGCGTTTCGCCTTCGACACCACGCTCATAGGTGCGGACGGCGATTTTCTTCGGTCCGCGTTTTTCAATGAAGTTCACGTTCGTGCCCTTTGGCAAAAACATTTTGTGATAACGAATGGCTGAACCCTCTCGCCGTACATCGACATCATCGATTCGCGAAACGGGAATGACCACGTGCGGCACGCCGCTGTTAATGAAGTGAACGCTCTTGTCTTCATTCGCCACGGGAAGCGTGATGTTCAAGCGTAAATCGGTTGGCTCGGTCATTTGCAGCGTGACCAGATCGCCCGCTAGCTCCGCCGAAATCACGCCGGCCGGCGTTTCAAAAGAAATCTTTCCTTCTGCACCTGCGACCTTGTTTGCAAAACGCGCGAAGCAGCGCGCGCCGTTGCCGCACATCTCCGCTTCTCCGCCATCGGCATTGAAGTAGCGCATCCGAAAATCCACGTGGTTCGATGCCTTTTCGAGCAATAAAACTCCATCCGCGCCAATGCCGCGGTGGCGATCGCACAGAAGCACGATTTGGCTGCGATTCAGATGAACCCCGCCGCCACGATTATCGATCAGAACGAAATCGTTCCCGGCGCCGTTCATTTTTGTGAAGCGCAGCATAGTTGTGATTGTAGCGGCGGCTGTCCTCAGCCGCAAACCGCATGGTGTAGTGGCGTGTGTCCTCACGCGCAGAGAGAGTGTTCTGGAATGCGGCTGAGGACAACCGCCGCTACGCAGGGAACTCAATCGCCGTTGCCAGATTGCATTTCAGCGTTTACTTATTCGGCCGTAATGAGACGGTCTGCTTCGGTCTTTCTCGCGATCGTTGCGCTCACGGCGCAGATCTCTTTCGCCAGCGATTACAGCAGCTTGATCCTTGGACAGATCAAACAGATGCCGACGGGTGGCCGTTATTCTGTGTCACACTTCGCCAAGATTCGCCTGGAATCCTCGGCACATTTTGAATCCGGGAAGTTTTTCATTCTGCCATCGGCGGCGTCACCCAGTTTCTGTTCGGGCGCAACCTACCTCGTGTTCATCAGAACGATCGAGGCGTTGCGTGCGCGGGGCGAACTTCATCTCGATTACGCCACTCTGGAGCGCTTGATCATTCGAGATCAACGTGACGGCGAAGGGATCTGGGGCCGATGGAACGCCAATGGCCCCGGCACTGCGCGTCTCTTTCACGAGCTGGGACTCGGTCGCAATTTCGACAACTTTGATCAGGCGAAGGCTGGCGATTTCATGAAAATTTTCTGGTCGCGGCAGGTGGGAAAAAATGAACACGGACATTCTGTGATTTTTCTCGGGACGGAGAACCGCTTGGATGGCCAATACGTCCGATACTGGTCGAGCAACATTCCGTCCGGCTACGGCGAGAGAAGTGTTCCGCGAAGCAAAATCGCTTACGCAATTTTCTCGCGTCTGGAAACGCCGGCCAATCTGGCGCGAATCAATAGCGCTCCGTTCGTGGACACGTACCTGGCTTCTCTTCTTCGGACCCGCTCCAGCATAGCCGAAGCCTGCAACAAATGCGGCCTATAATTCTTTTCGTTCACTTAGCGAGCGAGCTTGCCTTGCAGCTTTTCCGGTAAGACCGTCGAAGGTGCAACGTTCTCAGGAAACGTCCCAGCGCGAAAAGACGCTGACGATTAACGAGATTTATCACTCCATCCAGGGCGAAAGCACGTGGGTGGGGCGACCGTGTGTTTTTGTGCGGCTGACGTTCTGCGATCTACGCTGCAATTACTGCGATACCGATTACGCCTTTTACGAGGGAAAGAAGCAGACTCTGAAGGAGATTGTCGATGCAGTGGCCGCGTTTTACTGTCCTCTCGTCGAGATCACCGGCGGCGAGCCGCTATTGCAGAAGAATGTGCTGCCATTGATGTCGATGTTGTGCGATTTGGGCTACACGGTGTTGCTCGAGACCAGCGGCGCGCATGATATATCGAAAGTCGATCCGCGCGTCCATCGGATCATGGATTTGAAAACGCCGGGCAGCGGCGAAGTGGACAAGAACCTTTGGTCGAACATCGATCATCTCACCTTGCGCGATGAAGTGAAATTCGTGATGGGATCGCGCGAAGACTACGAATGGTCACGCGACAAGGTGGAGCGTTACAGTTTGCCTTCGTGCTGCCACGCGATCCTTTTCTCGCCGATTTTTGGCCAGATCGATCCGCGCCAAATCGTGGAATGGATTTTGGCGGACAAACTTGATGTTCGTTTTCAACTTCAGATGCACAAATTCATCTGGAGCCCGACGCAGCGCGGAGTTTGATTGATGCGCGCACGATTGACGAAAGATTTCACGTTTGAAGCAGCGCAGACTTTGCCCAATGCACCCGAGGGACATAAATGCCGTGGCGTGCATGGACACAGTTTTAAGGTCGAAGTCTCGGTGGAAGGCGATGTCGACCCAAAAACAGGCTGGGTCTATGACCATGCGAATATCAGCGACGCGATGAAACCGCTCCTGAAAATGTTGGACCACGCTTATCTCAACAACGTCGAAGGATTGGAGAACCCAACGATTGAAAAAATGGCGGAATGGCTCTGGAAGAAATTGGAGTCTCAATGTCCCGGCCTTTGCGAGATTGTCGTGCACGAAACGCCGGCCGCCCGGTGCAGTTACCGAGGCGAGTAAACTGCAAGGACCGACGGCTTGAGCAGCCGTGGACTCAAACACGACGGCTGAAGCCATCACTCCACGACTCAATGTTTTGGCGCGGGGATGGTGCCAGTTTCGATTGCTTCCTTGCGCTGGGTAATTATTCGGTTGGCCGTTTCTTCGACCATTTGTTCCAGCAGGAGTCGTAGATGTGTGTTTGGCCGGTAATCTGCCGGGGCGATATGCTTGACGCGATCGGCGTGGGCTGAAAGTTGGTAACATTTACGAAAGCTAACGCGCTGTGGATCGTCAGGATTATAAACAGCGATCGCTTGTCCGCCGTTCTTCTTCATGACGGTGAAGCAGGGGACATCGGTCGGTCCGTCACCGACGTAGATCATGTTGGGGAAGGGGATCGGTCGAATCTCCGCGTCCATGTGGTCGTTCACGTCCTGCCACATGTCGAGCAGGCCCTTGTTAATTCGAAAAAGGAATTGCGTCTTCTGCGTGTGGCTGATGACGCGCTTAGGGAAAATGATCCGGCCTTGTTCGTCCTCGGCAAATTCGCATCCGAAAATGGCGCGCACATAAGGCTGCAACCGGCTGCCATCGAGCAAGACTTTTAATCCGGACGAAATGATGTAATGCTCGACCCTAATTCCGTGGGCGATCTGTTCTTCGGTGAGCAGATGATTTCGAAATTCTTCGAACATTTCCGGCAGGCCTTTGTAAAAATTCAACTTCTGTCCGAGCTTTTTCAGTTCCGCATTGGTCGGGCGATCCATGTCGAACGTGTCGAGCAGCACCTTCATGTAAGCGAGTTCGCGGTCGTAGCCATGCTCGGCAACAAGATTGCTACAGCGTCGCCAGAAACTCTCGGCGTTAATCCCGAAAGCAGGAAAGATCACATCTTCCTGCATGTAACTCGGGCTCAGCGTCTGATCGTAATCGTAAACTATCGCGATGGCGTTTTGCGGAGTCATTGGGAAGAGCGGTCAGCTCCTCAATGCTTGCGCGCCTTTAGACGTGAGAAGAAATCCTCGAAAAGCGAATCATAAACGCGGCTGCGCTCAGGATGATATTGCACCGCGCGAGCGAAGGGATATTTCTGTAGATGTATTTGCTCGACGATTCCATCGTGAGCGGACCACGCTTCAACTTCCAAATCGTCTCCCAGCCGTTCGATTGCCTGATGATGCGCACTGTTCACCTTTGAAAAGCGGTGCGACGCGCGGCGGGCATAGCGCAGTGGTTGGATGTCGCGATCCCGTTGTTCCGGCAAATTGTGGCCTTTGATGTCGAGCTTTAATGTGCCGCCAAGGGCGACGTTGAATACTTGAAGACCTTTGCAAATAGCGAAGATCGGCAACCCACGCGAAAGCGCTTCCTGCACGGCCGCGAATTCCCAGCGATCGCGTTCCGGATCGATCTGTTTGTCCAAGAGCGAAGGATTGACAACTTTCTGACGCAAAAAATCCGGCGAAATATCCGAACCGCCCGTTAGCAGCAGACCATCCATTTGCTCGAGTCGAACACTGCGTTTCTGCGCATTCCAGACTTTGATGTCAGGATGCTTGCGAAAAATCGGGCGAAACCATTTTGTATCCTTCGGTCGGATCCAGGTAGCCAGATTAGGCATCGGCGAATTTGCGACTTCTCAGCGGGTATGTAAAGAGCACTTCAATGTCACGCGTGGATGTTTCCAGCACTTTGGCCGATGAATTGGAAAGATTGACTGCCGAAAGCAAGGCTCGCGCGAGCGCAGTGGCGCTGCACGATCTTGAGAGCGGTTTGCGATTTTCGCTGCGAGGTGACCGCTGGTTTCATGCTGCAAGCACCATCAAAGTCGCAGTGCTCCTCGCGGTTTTTCGGGCGGCAGACGAGGGCCGGCTTCGGCTGGATGACTCGCTACACGTGCGAAATCGTTTTATCAGCGCAGCAGACGGATCTCCTTTTCGCCTCGAACCAGATTCGGACGCGATGCCCGAACTGTACCAGGCAATCGGACGGACAGCGAAGATTTCCGACCTTGCGCAAGGAATGATTTCTGCGAGCAGCAATCTCGCGACGAATTTGCTGCTCGATTTTGTGGGGGTGGAATATGCACGAAAGGTCCTGCAGGATGCGCAGGTCAGCGGTGTCGAATTGCGGCGAGGTGTTGAGGACCACGCGGCCCATGAGAGAGGGATAAACAATGAAGTGACCGCCAATGGCTTGCTCATGTTGTTGTCCGCCGTGCGCGGCGATTTTCTCAGTAACCAAAGCAAAGAACAAGCGATCCGCATTCTCCTGGAACAACGATCTAAATCGATGATTCCTGCCGGCCTTCCAGCGCATGCGGCGGTGGCGCATAAAACAGGCGAGATCTCCACTGCCTGCCACGATATGGGAATTGTGTATTTGCCCGAACGCGAACCCTACATTGCGGTCATTCTGACTGAATTCGATTCGGAACAGGAGGGACGCCGCGAGACCGTCGCAGCTATTTCCGAAGTAATTTATCGCTCCGTAGTTGGAATGGAACCGAAATCAAATGAGCGCTGAGGTTTTGCGCGGCAGTGACGGTTTGAATCTGCCTCAAGAGTACCGCGCGCTGTTGCGACCAGGCGAAACGGAAACAGACTTGCGCGGCAATGTTCATCGTCTGCCGCGTTTCTTCTATGAAATCGGCAGTTGGCAGGAAGCGCACGAGATTCGGCTGGCGCCACACTTCACGCTCGCGGAATTGATGCTGGTCGATTGCCGTGAGGCGAGATTGCTCCTGAGCCAGTTTCCTCATTATGTGCCGTGCGCAATCGTTTTACTTGCGAAATTCTTGGAAGATTTTCGCCGCGAGGCCGACGCGCCGGTATTCGTCAGCGCAAATGGCGGCTACCGATCGCCTGCGCATCAGATCGGGGGCGCAAAAAGCATTCATGCATGGGGAACAGCGGCCGACATTTTCCGTATCGGGGACACTTTTCTGGACAACGCGAAATCAATTGAGAAATATGGGGCCATCGCGTCTTCGCTTAGCCCGGCTGTGTTTGTCCGGCCATTCGGAGCCGGGGTAGGGGAAACCGATGACCATCTCCATCTCGATTTAGGATTTGCGAGCTTAACGCCGCGCGAGTGCAGCGAGGCGAGTTGATCTGCCGTTGATGATATGAAGGATCTCGGAACAGAACGGGGCGCTCAGTTTTTTCCCGAACGCGCCTTCGCCGCAACTCCGTCGCGCGCCGTGATCGGCTTGGAAGCGGAATTTAATCTTTTCGTCAATGGGCGGAGGCGTCGGCCGGAAAAGGTGTTTGGCGATCCAAGCCGTTTGGTGCGCCGTCGAATGATCCCCCGGACCGGGAGATCATTTCAGCTCCCTGCTGGCGGTGCGATTTATTTCGATACGGGCGTGATCGAAGTCGCCACGCCGATTGTTGAGTTGGAGCGCGGCTGCTGTTATCGTGCGACACGTCTGCTTTGGGAACAAATTCGTTATTTGCGAGCGGAGCTGGATCGCTGGAGCAAGCTCCATGGCCGCAACTGCCAGCTGCAAGGATTTAGCACGCACTATAATTTTTCATTTCCTCATGCGCGGAAATCAAAATCTCGTAATGCGACCAAGCTTGCGTATCTACTCGCGCACATTCTGCCAGTACCTGTGCTTTTGCTGGCAACGAACCGGCACAGCAGCGCCGTCGGCGTGCGTCCGCGCAGAGCCCGACTCGAGGTGACAGCTGATTTTACGCCGGACCCAGCGTTAATGCTGGCGACGTGCGCCTTCATCGCGGGCGCCGTAGAGACAGTCCTGCGCTGGGATGATTTTGGCCTGAGGGAATTGAACCGCAACGGTATTCCTCGGATAAGGCCGTTCCGCCTGCGAAAACATTCTTCGCGCCGCGGGTGGCGTGTCACTGCTGATTCGTTAGGCGAAAATCCATTCACGGCAGACATCAATGCGCCGCTTTGGAAATTGCGCGACGGTCGAATACTTAGCTTGCGTGCAATCGCGGAAGAGATTCTGAGGCCTTTTCGCCGGCAAATCCGGCGGATTAGTGATTCCAGCACACTGGAGCACATCGCGGCGGTTTTCGATGGAAATGCACGTTCACTTCTTGATTTCCCGAAGCGCCCCGAAGCTTACGATGATGTGGGGCGCGCTATTGATTGGGGACGCCGGATGCGACGTTGGTCACGCTCCAAATACGAAAAAATCATCCACCGCGTGATTGCGCGCGAACCAATGCGCATTGGGCAAAAACGTTACCGCGTGGAGCGGATGAGCGGCTGGTATGAGATCGATTTTCGAGAAGTAGGAACAAGACGGCATCGGACATTTAATCTCGACGAACTGGTGCAGTTGTCGGCTGCGAAAAAGCTAGCTCCGTCTGTACCCAGCAAACGCAAGGCTGCCAAAAACCGTCGCGCCAAATAATTCGGTTACTAATGCGTGATTCGTTAGGCGCGTCATACCGGTGATGATCGCCGACGTAAGAACAAGATGACGTAGAGAAAGGTTCCTATTACAGCAGGGATCATAAAATAGCTCGCCTCGGTCCCCAGTTCACCGCCGGTTATCCACGCGGGTCCTGGAAATGTCACGTCGAACAAGCGGCCTTGCGGCACACGGCCGCCGTTGGGCGTTCCGATGACGAAGAACTGGCCAAAATCAAAGGCCGCATGCCAGCCAACCGCCCACCAAAGCGAGCCGGTGACGCGAACGCTGATACAGAGGACAATGGCGAGAGCGAATATCATTCCAATATCGATTGCGTTTTCGTGTGGTTTCTCCAGATGATCGCCAGCGAACAACGCTGTCGTGATCAGCGCGGCCGACCAAAAACCGGCGCCACGCCATAGGGACTGCAACGCATAACCGCGAAAGAGATATTCCTCCATGACGCCGACGAGTAACATCGCGATAAGCCACAAGACTGGTGAGGTTATTAACTGCGCACCGTGCAAAGCGACTCCATGCACGAGCAGTCCGCCAGAGATAAGCATCCCTACTCCCACAAAGGCGATTGCCGCGAAACCTGCGATCACTCCATCCCAGAAAAAGCCGCCGAATGCTTCGTTAACCGGTAGGCCGTAACTGTCGACGCGACGCTGCTCGAATCGGGCGGCCACGCCGGTCACGACCAGAATCACAATCAAATCGAAACCGTCGCTAACAATAATCGACGGCGCGCTCAATGCGCTTCGATTGACATGCAGTTTCGCGGCGAGAAATGCGATCGCGGGCTGTTCAAGAAATTGGACGACAAGAAAAATTGCCGCGGCGAAAATCAGAAATCGCCAGCCGTGGCGGAGACCATCGGGGCCGATAAACAGCCATTTTATTCTGCTCATTCCTCGTCAACGGCACCAATGCTCCAGGTGCGATGATGATTGTCGTCAGATATCAGCTGGGCGTGCCGCCATGGAGGATCGGCTCCGTGGCGATCTCGTCCAACGTGGGCTGCTGTGTTTGGAGGTAAGTGCGGCCCTTGTAAAAGCAGGCGACAACGACAAACACCGCGGCGGCAGCGAACATCAAAATCGTGAAGAAAGTAAAGTACTGGTAGTCGGTCAACTTGCGTGTGCCGTCGGCGTTCAAGTCCCATGCATTCACCTTTCCAACGAAGAATTCGCCAGAAGCCACAGTGAGAAGCCAAAGCGCCATGACCGAGCTCTTCATCGAGTTGGGCGCCTGAGTGTATGAAAACTCAAGGCCTGTGATCGAAACCATTGCTTCACCAAGCGTGAGAATGACGTAGGCGAACAGTTGCCAATTTATGCTGGGCTTCAGTCCCAAATCGATTTGGCCCTGTATCCAAACGATAACGACAAAAGACAAACCGGTGAGGAAAAGGCCGATGCCGATTTTACGCAGTGGAGTAAGGGGAAAGACGCGGTTGATCGCCGGGTAAATGACGTAGTTTAGCAACGGAATAAAAATCAGGATCAAGATCGGATTTGCTGTTTGCACCTGGGCCGCGATCAAATCCATGCCGAGCCAATGCAGATTCATTTTCTCGGCTTGCAAAGTCCATTCCACACCGTTGCTCATCCCCCAGAGTGCCCAGAAGACTAGAATGAACACGTAAACCATTGCGATCCGGGCGAGCGTGATGAGGCCTTCGCGGCTGAATGTTTCTCGCAAATAGCCAAGCCCCGCTGGCGGCACGTGCACCATTTTCTTGCGACCGCCCCAGAAGAACAAGGTAGCAATCAACATCGCTATGCCCGGGATTCCAAATGCCCATCCGGGTCCGTACTTGGGATTTGCAAGGAGCCACGGGCACAGGCTGGCGGCGATGAAGGAGCCAGCATTAATCGAGAAATAGAACCAGCCAAACATTTTTGAAAGCAGATGCTTGTTCGATTCGCCAAACTGATCGCCAACATTGGCCGATACGCATGGTTTGATGCCGCCCGCACCCAAACAGATCAGCGCCAGTCCGATTGCGAGCATAGTTCGTTGTCCCACTGCAATTCCCCAGGATGTGGCCATGCACGCAAGTGTGAGGTTCCCAAGGCAGTAAGCGATCGAAAGCGACAGGATGGTCCAATATTTGCCGAGCCAACCGTCAGCGATAATCGCGCCGAGAATGGGAAGGAAATAGACACCGAAAACGAAGTAATGCGTGTACATGTACGCCTCGTTCGGGTTCATCGGCGCGAGCACGCCCGACTGATTCAAGATGTAATGCGCCATGAAGACAGTCAGGACCGACTTCATGCCGTAATAGGAGAAACGCTCGGCCGCTTCGTTGCCGATGATGTACGGCACGCCTGGCGGCATGGTGCTAATGTTTAGTGGCGAGGTTGCGTATTTGTGTTTAGCCATGTGATCTCCTTTGCCTAACGAGCTTCATGCGGACCAGACTCGGTCGGGGTTGGCGAGGACGAGGATTTTTCGGACTCCGTTTTGCCAGCCTCCGACCATGCTTTTGCCGGATCGACCTGTTCCCGCTGGACTTCCGGCATCTGGCCAAGGGGATGTTTTTCGCAGGAGCAAATGGCCATCGCAGCAATGACGCTGAGGACGCACACGGACTTCACAACGGAAACTCGCATGATGCGCGGCACAGTAACCGTCCTCCGGCCTCGCGTGCAAGGTTAAAGGATAGCATTTGTTGATGCTTACGATTACGAGCAGGATCACGAGCGAGAGCAAATGCCCTTCACAACGTGATTGAAAGACGCCGCTGGGGAGTTACTATCAAACGCGGTGGCTCGCATTGACAGACACAGCGCTTGGCACGAAGTGTTCGCTCTCGTTCTACTTTTCGTCGGCACGCTGCTTTTTCTCGCGCTGATCTCTTACACGCCAAAGGACGTGCCGTCCTGGGTGTGGTTTAGCAGCTATTCTCCAGCGAATCATCCCGCGCAAAATTTTATCGGGCCCGTTGGCGCGATCATCGCCGGAATTTGTTATCAATTGATTGGCGCGGCCGCGTATTTTTTGGCGGCAATTCTTCTCGGATTCGGCGCGGCGAAATTGTTTCATCCGAGCTTGAGCATGACGCGCCGATTGGTGTGGATCATTCTGTTTATTGGATCAGGCGCGTGCTTGCTGCATGTGCAACCGTATCACTTGCGCGGTTGGCATGCGGCCTTCAACATTCAAGGGCCAGGCGGTTGGATTGGCTATCGCCTCGCCGATGAGCATCACGGCTTATTGCCCTATGCTCTGGGTCCGGTCGGTTCACTTGTCGTCTTCCTTGGAATTTATGTCACCACACTCATTCTCGTGACCGGATTCCGTCCGATTTATCTGGTTCGCGAAACTGTGGCCGCCGCGAGGCGGGCAAACTTAACGTTGCGTGAATGGCAATTGCGCCGGCGTCTCCGCAAATCCGACCTGAAAGAAAAACTCGAGATTAGCGAAAGGCAGCTCGCGAAGCAGCGGCGAGCGTTGGAAAAGCAGTTGAAGAAACGAGGCGTGCCCGTGCCTGAACCGAGTGGATCGATCGTTTCGCCGGATGAACTCATAGATCGGCCCAAACCAAAGGTCGTTGACACCACGGCGCTGCCGAGTGAGCAGGTTGTGGCTCGGCGCAGACCTTCCCTTGCCGAGTTGCGTGCCGCGGAAGAGAAGGCCAGACCCGCGCCGAGTCTATCGCACGTGGCATGGAAGTCAGAAAACTACGTGCTGCCCGGAGTCGATTTGCTGGATGAACATAATCTGGAAGGACGCGGGGCTGCGGATCCATCGGAACTCGAACATGTCCAGCAAATCTTAATCGATACGCTGGCGCAGTTTGGCATTGCCGTGGCGCCGGGCGACATCACCAAAGGACCCACCATCACGCGGTACGAAGTGTATCCGGCGAAAGGCGTGCGCGTCGATAAGATCGTGAGCCTCGAGCGGGATCTTGCCCGGGCAACGCGCGCCGAGCGAATCAACATCCTCGCGCCGATTCCGGGAAAAGACACAGTGGGAATCGAGCTGGCAAACACTCGGAAAGTTACGGTGAAATTGCGCGAACTTTTGCAATCGTCTGACTGGGAGGAGGCGAAAGGGCACGCAAAAATCCCGCTTTCGCTCGGCAAGGACGTTTACGGCAAAGCGATCATTGCCGACCTGGCGCAAATGCCGCATCTCCTGGTAGCCGGCACTACTGGAAGCGGCAAAAGCGTCTGCATCAACGGGCTGATTGCCAGCATGCTCTTTCGGTTTACACCCGATGAACTGCGTTTTGTGATCATCGATCCGAAAATGGTAGAACTGCAGGCGTACAATGCGTTGCCGCATCTCGCTTTTCCAATAGTTGTCGATCCGAAGAAGGTGCTGCTCGCCTTGCGGTGGTTGATCGATGAGATGGAGCGCCGTTACAAAATGTTTTCCCGCGCAGGTGTGCGTAATGTTGTCGGGTTTAACGCCAGGCCGATGAAGAAGAAAAATATCGATTCGGAAGACGAGTCTGGAGCGGCCCCGAAAGCGTTCGGGGCAAAATCTGTGAGGGCAGCCAGCACAGCTGCCACTACAGAAGAGCAAATTCCCGATAAGCTTCCCTACATTGTGGTAATCATCGACGAGCTGGCCGATTTGATGCAGACTGCGCCCGCCGATGTGGAAACTGCGATCGCACGTATCACGCAAATGGCGCGCGCGGCTGGGATTCATTTGATCGTGGCGACGCAAACGCCGCGCGCAGATGTCATCACCGGCGTGATTAAAGCAAACATCCCCTGCCGAATCGCATTCCAGGTCGCGTCCAAGATCGACAGCCGAGTGATCCTCGATGAAAACGGCGCCGATCGTTTGCTCGGCCAGGGCGACATGCTTTATCTGCCACCGAGCGCTTCGCGCCTCATCCGCGCGCAAGGAGTGCTGGTAACCGACGATGAAATCCATCGCCTGGTTGAATTTGTTTCTGCACAAAGCCCGCCTGCTTTTGATGCAGCAATGCATGAAAAGCTCGAATCTGCCCCGACGCCGGAAGAGGAAGTGACACCGGAAGACGAAGAGCTGGTGGAGAAATGTCTCGAAATTATCCGACAGGAAAAACGCGCGTCCACTTCATTGCTTCAGCGTAGGTTGCGGCTCGGTTATACGCGTGCTGCGCGCATCGTTGATATTTTGGAGCAGCGCGGTATTTTGGGTCCCGGCGAAGGCGCCAAACCGCGCGAGATTCTCGTCGATCTCGATGCCGCCGTGTAGCCGGCATTCGCACTATGTCGATCGAAGGTCTCGGTAAAAAATTTCAAGAGGCGCGGCGCGCCCGCAATCTTACGCTCGATGAGGCGGCGCGGATGACTAAGATTCGCCCAGCTCGCCTCGCCGAGATTGAGGCCGAGGATTTTTCGCAGTTTCCGAGCCTGGCTTACGCAAAAGGATTCCTGCTCATCTACGGAAAATTTTTAGATGTCGATGTTACGCCATATCTGGACGCATTCGAAGATTCCGAACGGGTCACGATCGATGGCTACTCCTATCTTCAGGATAATCCTCCTGCAAAGCCGGTTAGAGCACCGGAGGTCCGTCGTTCGAGCCGTTCGAGCCGTTTGAGCCGGTCAAGCCGATCCAGCAGCGATCGTGTATCACCGATGCCGCTGATCTTTGGAATTCTCGTGTTAGTGATCGGCTTTTCGGCAATGAAGTTAATCATGAATCTGCGGCGGATTGCGCCGCGGGCAGCCGAAACCGCCCAAGTTTCGCCCAGCGCTACGCCCAATCCAAGTTCGACGACTGCGCCAGCAACAACCGCGCAATCGCAAACCCCTAGTGTAGCCTCCGCTCCGACTGCCTCTGCTGCGCCGTCAATTGCGCCAACGGCTGTTCCGCGCGTATCAACTGAGCCGGAAGTGCGTAAGGCCAAGTCGGTACGTCCAGAAGATCTCGCGAAGGCGCAGGCCGAAACGAGTCCATCACCCGCGCAATCAAACGAACAGAATCGTGTCGCTATTCGTCCACTGAAAAGGACCTACCTCCGGGTCACCGTGGACAATGGGAGCGAGAATCCTCCTTTCGAGCACTGGATTTCCCCGTCCGATGGCACGGTGGAATTCCGCGGGAAACATGTTGCGATTCGGGTTCTTGATCCTGACGCCATTCAGATCAAGAAAAATGGCCAAGCCCTCGACGAAGACGACGAGGACGTGACGGTCAATTAACCCCGGCCATGAATTCGCCAGCTGCGGTGGCTGCAGGGTCCCATGCCCAACGCGAGGAGCAGGCGACACGCCCGCCACTGCAGCGCACCAGGGTCGGCATGATCAGCCTCGGTTGCGCAAAGAACCTGGTGGATGCCGAAATCATGATTGGAAGCGTGTTGCAACGCGGGATGGAGATCACGTCGCGCGCAGAGGATGCCGATGTCCTCGTGATTAACACGTGCGCATTCATCGATTCAGCCAAAGAAGAATCGATCGAAGCGATTCTGGAAGCGCACCAACAGCGCGGTTTAAACAAGCGGACAAACCAGAAATTAATCGTGAGCGGTTGCATGTCGCAACGATTCTCAAGCGAGTTGCGCGAGGCGCTTCCAGAGGTGGATGCGTTCATCGGCTTGGATCAAGTCAGTCAGCTTGGAGAAATCGTGGAGAAAATTGTGGCGCAAGATTGCATCTTGCACAGTGACGAAGACGCAAGTTACGAACTTGCGCCACTTTTCATTATCGCGCAGCCCAGGTACATTCCTGACTACGACACGCCGCGCTTCAGGCTCACGCCGTCGCACACTGCCTACGTTAAGATTGCCGAAGGCTGTAATCACCCCTGCAGTTTTTGCGTGATTCCGCAAATGCGCGGAAAACATCGCAGCCGGCAACCGGAATCGGTGCTTGCGGAAATTCGCGCACTGGTTGCCGAAGGAGTGCGCGAGATCAATTTGATCAGCCAGGATACCACATACTACGGAATGGATTTGTGGCCGGCGAAAGCGGGGCCACGCCAGCCAATCGACTCAAATCGCGGGCCAACTCTCGCGTCGTTGCTCCGCGAGATTCAACAGATCGAGGGCGAATTCTGGGTGCGCCTGCTTTACACGCACCCGGCCCATTGGAGCGATGAATTAATCGAGACGATCGCGGCATGCAACAAAGTTGCGCGCTACGTCGATATCCCCTTGCAACACATCGACGACTCGGTGTTATGGCGAATGCGGCGGGAAACGTCCCGGGCGCATATTGAAAGGTTGATCGACAAACTGCGTGCCGGGATTCCCGGCATTGCCTTGCGGACAACGTTCATCGTAGGATTTCCTGGCGAAACTGAAACGGAGTTTAAAGCGCTATTGAGTTTTATCCGCAACACTCGATTTGAACGGCTAGGCGTATTCAAATATTCACAGGAAGACGGCTCGCGCGCGGCGAAACTGCCGAATCGGGTCCCTCTGAAGATTAAGAATGCGCGTTACCGGCGTGCCATGTCGATCCAGCGAGAGATTGCGTACGAGATTGCCCGCGAAAAGGTTGGAAGCGAACTACAGTTATTGGTTGATCAGCCGCATGTTGCCCGGAGCGAAGCAGACGCGCCGGACGTCGATACGCGCGTTGTTTTATCGAAGGCGGCGTCAGTTGGGGAATTTGTTCGCCGCAAGATTAGTGGAACTCGTGGATACGACCTGTTGGCCTGAATCGAAAAATGCATTTAACAGGTGACAACGGCCTGGTTCGCAGAGTATTTTCTAAAATCTATCTTGCTTGATGGCTGACTCCAACCAACTGACGAAAGAGACCGTTTCTCTTGAGTTACCGCCTGATGTTATAACGAAGCCGGCTGCCGCGAATCCACAGCCGCGCGAAACGGTCCGAATTCAGTTGCCGCCCCGCCCGCCATCGCCGCCGCCGCCGACAGTCTCGACTGCGTCGCCATCGGAAACGCCGCCTGCACCTGCGCCGGTCATGACCGTCTCAGATCCGGTTTCTCCGGCACCAAACAATGAGACGGCCCGTCTCGGGATTGCGCCGGAGCTGAAAAAAGAAACGGCCCGCATTCCGCTAACGCCGGAGCCGCCCTCCAAGCCGCTTCCCACCGTGCAGATGAAAAAGACTCAACCGCTGGTCGCCATGCCAGAGGCTGCAGCCCGAGGCGCTTCAATCTCAGTAGCCTCAGGAGAAAAAGGCACAACGATCCGGATGCCGCTATGCTGGACGTTGCTCGGCGTTTCGGCCATTATTTTGATTATTCAGATTTGGATATACTTTTCCTAAAGTTATGGACAATTCCGCTACAGTTAATCTCGATGAATCCAATTTCGACCGCGAAGTGATTCAAAGCGACAAGCCCGTGATTGTCGATTTTTGGGCGGAATGGTGCGGTCCGTGCAAAATGATTACGCCGCTTCTCGATGAGGTAGCGCGGGAGAAAAACGGCGCGGTCAAGGTCGGCAAGGTTAATGTGGACGAAAATCAGAGCCTTTCGTTCAAGTACAACATTCGCGCTATTCCAGCCCTCCTTTTCTTCAAAAACGGGCAGCTGCGGGATCAAGTCACCGGCGTCACGAGCAAGAAAGATCTGCTGAACCGAATCGAGGCACTGGGGTAGGAATATTTTCGCGTTGCGGAGATTTCTAAGTGGCGAGTGACGTAGTGAAAAGTCGCTTGCCTCTCTGTTCCTAAGCACTCGTCACTTGTCACTGGGCACTTCGCAGGGCGGTTTGCGCCCGGCGGGGGTCGAACCCACAACCTCTGGCTCCGGAGGCCAACGCTCTATCCAGTTGAGCTACGGGCGCGGACGAGAACAGGAATTAGCCACAGATTGGGCAGATTTTCACGGATAATTTATGCATGTCCTCGTGCTGGTAATCGTGCTCATGCTCGAATTATCGGCGATGATTAGGAGCACGAATTCAAGTTGCAAAATCGATGCCTCCGGATGAGTGTGCGCCCGCAGCGCACGGCGCGCTACGAGCTTATGAATCAGGTCATCGATGCCATCGAGAAAGAGCAACAAAAAGCCGACACCAACACATTCAAGGTGGGCGACAGCGTCCGTGTCCATACGCGAGTTGTGGAAGGAGACAAGGAACGCATCCAGATATTTACTGGAGTTGTGATTGGACGCAAAGGCCGTGGACTAAACGAAACATTTACCGTGCGCCGCATCTCGTACGGCGAAGGCGTGGAGAGGGTTTTTCCATTGCACTCACCGCGCATCGCAAAAATTGAAGTGGAGCAAGAAGGGCGCGCTCGCCGCGCCAGATTGAATTATCTTCGTACTCGCAAAGGCAAAGAAGCGAGCGCCGTCAGAGAGTAGGTGTAGTGGCAGCTGTCTTCAGCCGCAAACCTCAAAGACTGCGCATCAGGACACGCGCCTCTACAATTTTCGCAATTCATTTTTTCATCTGCGGAAATTTGTGTAATCTGCAGACGCATGTATCGGCGCTGTGGTTTTCGCTACGAGAAAAAACTTCGCGCTGATGGCGTGGTTCGTGTAGCCGGGATCGATGAAGCGGGCCGCGGCGCTCTGGCTGGTCCGGTCGTCGCCGCGGCTGTAGTGCTCCCGGGAAAATTTCGTCACCGCCGCTTAAACGATTCCAAACAGCTCGCGCCGGAATTGCGCGAGGAGATCTATGTGGAGCTTACCAGTAATTCGCAAATCAAATGGACCATTGGCGTCGTCGATTCAATTGAGATCGACCGGATTAACATTCTGCGGGCGAGCCATAACGCAATGCGCTTTGCAGTCAGAGCACTGATCGAACAGCCTGATCATGTTTTAATCGACGGTCTGCCGGTTATCCCGTTTCCGTTTCCGCAGACGGCAATCATCGATGGTGATTGCATCAGCATGAGCATCGCCGCCGCCAGCGTGATCGCCAAGGTCACGCGCGATAGAATGATGCGTGACTTTTGCGCGCGGTTCCCACAATATTCTTTCAGCCAGCATAAAGGTTACGGCACCGAACTGCATCTCTTGAAGCTCCATGAATTCGGCCCTTGCCCGATCCATCGCCGATCTTTCGAACCGGTGGCGCAACCGCTTCTCGCTCTCGAAGAACTCGTCAAAATCGGTGCATCTCCGGCGCGGCGCGCACGGCGAGAAATTGGCGTGTCGCTTCCTGCGGCGTAACGGGTACAAGATTCTTTACCGTAATTTCAAGGGCCGCAGCGGCGGCGAAATCGACATTGTTTGCCGGGATGACGACACGCTTGTGTTCGTCGAAGTAAAGACGCGCACGCGGGAAGACTTCGGTCGGCCTGTTGCAGCCGTCGATCGACAAAAACAAAAACGCATTTCGCGCGGCGGACTGGCTTGGCTGCGAATGCTCGATAATCCCGACATTCTTTTCCGATTCGATGTCGTGGAAGTCGTCGTTGCGGATGACGCGAAACCACGCCTTGAGTTAATCAAAAACGCATTCCCGCTCTCGAAGCCGTATCTCTACTGATCTGTATTGTGTAGCGCCAAAGGCGCAGGATTCATCGCGAAGCCTGGGGCAACGCCCCAGGATTCGTGGAAGCCCACACGCCAGCGCTGAAAGCGCGATTCAGTTTCAGTTCGTTCTATTTATCGCAATCAGCCGCTGGCTGAATCGCGCCTTCAGCGCTCGTTGACGAGGGATGATGGGATCCCTGGGGGCGGTCCCCAAGCTGGCATGAAAGAGCGCCTTTGGCGCAATCCAAATACGGTCTCCGAAGTGTCCCACGCACGGGACAAGCGCTGGAATCTACTTGCAATCCAAGTTCCGACGCCTGGATAATGCGCAAACTTTTGTGAACACGAAAATCAATCATTTCGCAGTTTGGCTCCTGGTCGTTGTACATCAACTCATCGGCTGGGGCTGGTACGCCATCTTCGGCGAGAAATGGCTCAATCTGCACGCCCGCACCATGACCGACATCGAGCGCACGCATAACGTTGGTGCGTACGTGTTCGCAATTGTCACGGCAATCGTCGTGAATTACACGTTGGCCTGGCTGATCTCACATCTCAATGCTAGCAACGCAATCGCTGGATTGAAGATCGCGTTGGTTTGCTGGTTCGGCTTTCTCTTCGTCGAACACGCCACGATCGCCGTGTTCTCCGCTTTTGAAACAAATCCCTGGCCGCTAATCTTGATCGACATGGGCCGGCCATTGGTCGCTTTCTCGATCAGCGGCCTCGTCCTCGGCGCCTGGCGCAAAGCAACGTGACGTTGCATCCAGTTAGCTGCCGCCCACGGCAGCGGAAAATCTGAATTCGACGTTGGGCGTTGGATGTTCAGCGCCTGCTCGCGAAGACTTTCGGAGTTCGGCGTTTTCTTTTTCCGGGGACGCCTTTCCGCCTCCCCTCAGGGAGAGGATTGAGATGAGGGTGCCTGACTCGCTGCTTCGATTTTCGTCGCGCTCATCACGTAAGTCACCGTCACGGTCGATCCGACTTTGAGCTCGGCCGATCCTTTCATCGTGGCTGGATCGATATCGAATTCGAATCGCTCCGTTCCTTTTTCCACGGTAACTTTGCTACCTGTCGCTTCGACAACCGTTCCGGTGATTTGATAAGTCTCCGCGCCGGCAGCGAACACTGTCCCGTTCAGCGCGAGACTAAGCGCCCCCAGTATACAAACAATTTTCCAATTCATAGATTCGCCATAGAGCCGAGAGCGCGATGACGCAAGCACATGTCGGTCTTCGAGAAGGCGGTAGGGCGAGACATCTGTCGACCCGAGCAACTGTAGGGGAAGCCGTTGGCTTCCCGTCTTCCGATTTAACGTTTTAGCGCTCTAACGATTCAACGTGACGGCACGTCACTGCTTCGGCGGCTCTGGCATCGGTCTCAGCCCGACCCGCGCGAGATATTCATCCGCTTGAAGCAAATCTGTCCCCGCGCGCTCGATGATTTTCAACAAATTATCCATCGATGAAACTTCCTCCAGTTGCTCGGTCAGGAACCACTGCAAGAAGTTAATCGTGATGTAGTCGTTCTGCTTTCGGGCCAATTCCACCAGTCCGTTAATTTGCTGGGTGACGTGAATTTCCTGGTCGAGCGAAAGTTTCACGGCATCGCGCGCCGTCTTGAATTTCGATTTCGGCGCTTCGATCGCCGGGATCGCCACGCGCCCGCCGGCATCGACCACATACTTAATGAACCGCAGCGCGTGCCCCTTCTCTTCCTCGGCCTGCCGGAAAAAATGCTGCGACAACTGTGGCAACGCCTCCGCGGCAAAATGCGCCGCGATCGCGTAATACTGCAACTCCGCGCTGAACTCGTACCCGATCTGTTCGTTAATGGCATCGATGACTTTTTGGCTCGTAAGCATAGTTGGCTCCGTTTGTTTATTCGTCCTTAACCCAGCATCGCAATGCGATCAATTCTTTCGCAGGGTGCGGATTGCCAGTGGCAAGCAGGCTTGTCCACTTCGCCGCTCATGATTAATCTGATGGTCTAGTAAACGACGAAACCATTGCCACGTAGTTCCCATGATCACGTTCACCCGCGAAGATTGTCAGGTTTTTGCTCGTTATCCCGAAAGTGTCAGCTAACGGCAAGTCAGAAAAGGCGATCAGGAAATCTTCAAAAGCATTCGCGGACGGCTCAAGCAACTCTCCGAAGAAGTTTCGGCGACCGTGAAGGCGGGATCGGTAGATCTGCAAGCCAAGACGTCTTTGCCAACGCCCAACGGCAGATCACCGAGAGATATCTGGTGCTGCGTGTATCCGGCGTCTGTGCCAAACAAATCTTACTCGTTCCAAGTCGCGCTGATTATT
>QHPD01000044.1 GCA_003218975.1 Verrucomicrobiota bacterium | reverse complement strand
ATGACGTAATTCAATTGAGCGGCGCGCCCATAATTCGGCACAACATCTAGGTCGCAAGCCGGATCAGGATTTTGGTAGTTGATCGTCGGCGGAACCCATTGTCGGTCTAACGCGAGCGCACAGATCGCCGTTTCGATCGCTCCAGTCGCTCCGAGCGGATGGGCGTGATAACTCTTGGTGCCGCTCACCGGAATTCTCCGCGCATGTTCGCCGAAGACTTGTTTGATCGATGCCGTTTCCGCGCTGTCATTCAGCTGCGTCGAGCTGGCATGCGCGTTGATGTAATCAATTTGTTCGGGCGCAAGTTGTGCGTCAGTCAGCGCGTCGCGCATAGCGCGAATACATGATTCGCCGCTGGGCAACGGCGCTGTCATGTGAAAAGCGTCGTTGTTTAAGCTATAGCCGAGCACCTCGGCATAAATATGCGCGTCGCGCGCCCGCGCATATTCCAGATCCTCCACAATTAATGAAGCTGCGCCTTCGCCCATAACAAAACCGTCTCGCAGCCGATCGAATGGCCTTGACGCAACTGCCGGATCTTCGCTTCGACTCATCGTCTTAATAATGTCGAACGCTCCGATGGTAAGCCGGCTCAGCGGCGCCTCCGCTCCGCCGGCTACGATCACGTCTGCAAAATCATCGCGGATGTAGCGAAGCGCTTCGCCTACCGAAACCGTGCCGCTGGCGCAACTGTTGGAGTTTGTCGTGCCGACACCTCGAAACCCGAACTCGATCGCAATGTTCGAATGTGCCGAGCCGCCGAAAACCTGGATAGCCAGCATCGGATTCACCCCGCGCACGCCTTTTTTCAGGTAACGGATATGTTGATCTTCCGCCTTGCAGACGCCGCCGAGCGCCGTGCCAAAGCTGACACCGACGCCATGTTGTGGATGTTCGCGCGAATACTTGATCCCGGCATCGTCAAGAGCGAGTTGCGCCGAGGCCACCGCGAATTGCGCGTAACGATCAAGCCGCTTGAGACGCTGCGGCGAAAAAAATTGCTCCGGGTCCCAGTCGGAAATTTCTCCAGCACAAGAAACCTGAAACGGCTTCGGATCAAAAGTGGAAATGCGAGTGATTCCGCTTTGCTCCGCGAGAATGCCGTTCCAAAAACCATCGACGCCGTGGCCAATGCATGTAATCGGACCGATGCCGGTGATGACCGCGCGTCTTCGGCTCATGCAGTTGCCCTGTTTGCCCTTGCTTCCACGTATGCCTTCAAACAGCGCAATGTTTTATTGGCAATGTTATGAATGAAAAAATCGCCGATGACCAGATCGATAATCGGCGCGACCGCAGGAATGCGAAAGCGCAAATCATGTGAGATTTCTACTAGCACGCCATCCGGAGTATCCGAAAACGTCCAGACGACCTTCATTCCTTTTGTCCAGCTTCTCAGATGATGGAAATGAACTTCGAGTTTACCGCGATCAATGATTTGCTCCGAGGTCCAGGAAATCGGAATACCAGAGCGGCGCGCCGCCATCACCACGGTGTTTCGATCCGGGCTGCGCTGTAGAAAATGAATGTAGCGATAATGAGGCAAAATTTCTGGCCAAAGCTCCAAGTCCGCCGCCGTCTCAAAGATCGACATCTTTGGGGCGTGCATAATAATGGAGTTGACCTTGTGCATCGAATATAAAAATGGCCGTTAGAATCCTAACCCGTGGGGATGACCGGCGTTGCACGGCTTTTGCTGAGCATCGGGACAGTTCATCGAAAAGGTTTTAATCGAAAGGAGAAAAGATGCCCTTGGAGATGAAAGCTGTGTGTGAAAAATGTGGCCGATCGCTTGTCGTACAAGACGAAGTCTATATCTGCAGCTACGAGTGCACATTTTGCGCGAGCTGTGCCGTCTGCCCGAACTGCGGCGGCGAACTCGTCCGCCGTCCGCGTCGGGCAGATAAAGAGTAGTAGAACGGCCTTTTTGCCGCCCGGAACTCAAAACCCTCCGTGTCGGGCCGCGTCAGCTGCCTGAGCCAGCTGGGTCATGTAGGCAAAGAACGCCGGCGACTGTCCTCTAAACAGGCCCATTGCCGTTAGGAACCTAAGCGCGCCCATCGCAGCGCCATTCGTGTTGGTCGGTCGAATGATCGAAACAATTGGGAGGCTTCGACTGAGGAATGGACAGGGCTCTGGCATGATCAGGTTCTTTTTGAACAGCTGGTTGCTGACGTCCAAGTTAGGAAACGTCACTGACACTCCGGTTACCGGATCAACAGCAGTCAACGGTGGTGCATTGCCGGCCTTGTCCGACCACGTTTGAAAGTGCATTGTTTCGGTAGGGCCGATGCTGATCAGGATTCGCACAGTTTCCTCCATGGTTGCCCTCTGTGCCAGCGACGGGTAGAGGCTGTTTCCACCCTGTTCAATGGTTGGAAAGTGGAAACTCGCAGTATTGGCCATCGCCTGAACGAAGTTCGCGTTGCTCAAATCGGCATTCGTCCTGGGAATTGCCGTGTGTTGCCCGACGTGCAAACTTGGGACCGCCTGCGGGAAGACGTGGGTCGGATCAAGATCAGGATTGTGGCTATCGTCGCGATAGCGCGTCCACCAACTGGTATCCAGCGTTAGCTGGGTCAGGTTTGTAAGCCGTTTTCCAATCAAGTTAGGGTTAACTCCCGTGGCGATGCTGCCGCGCAAAGTACGGAACGGGTTAAGGTTTGCAGGCGCCGCTCCCTTGGACACCAGGTACGCGTTTAGGAACTTGTGGTGAGTGATCTCATCGTCGGTGTTGTCGTGGATGTATTGGTCCATGTCTTCGTCCAGCACAGATAGCGCATCATGATAGGCTGGAATGCCGCTGCCGCCTGGAACTTCGCTGTCTTGAATGCCGCCGAGTTCGTTGTATTGGATCCAAAAATCGGCTTCGAGAATTTCTAACGCCGCTGGGAATCGGAGCAGTGCTGCGTCTCCCGGTGTTAGAGCGCCACTCGCTCTTGCTGTTCGAGTGTTAATGAGAAATCCCGCGCCGACGGTTCCTGCCCCGACGGCGAGTGACTTTCCTAAAAAGGAACGACGACTGATGGAGCGTTTGTATGGTCTGCTTTTCTCTTCGAGTTTTTGTGTTTGTGGATGGTCTTGGGTATTGCCAATATCGTTTGCTGTGGATGCGCTGTTTGTTTTCATGCGGGTAGAGTCGGAACGATCTACGCCGCGCGCCACACCGGAAGAGTAACGCCGTTGTTACTTCTGACACTTATCGTAAGGCGTGGCCGCCGCTGATAAGTTCGGCAAATCGACATCTCTACAATAATGTGCTTTCTGTGCGCTACGGCGTGTAGAGCAAGTGACGCAGTTGTTACCTTATGGTGATTCGTGAATTGTGTAACCCACGTAGCGCACCGTGTGAATCAGCGGCGGATCGCCAATTTTCTTTCGCAAGCGCCCGATGAAAACTTCTACGAGCTTAGTGTCATACTCATGTTCGTGTTCCCAGACGCGTTCGCAGAGTTCAGTGCGCGTGAACACGCGGCCCGGCTCGCGCATGAGCACTTTCAACAGCATCAGCTCGCGCGCGGACAATTCGATTCGGCGCGCGCCCCGATAGACTTGGTGGTTGACAAGATCTAGTGCAAGATCGCCAACGCGAAGGTTAAGCACGGGTTCTTCTGGATAACGTCGCCCCAGCGCGTTTACGCGAGCCACGAGTTCGCGCATTGCAAACGGCTTTGGCAAATAATCGTCGGCGCCAAGTTGCAATCCAGTGATGCGGTCTTTCACTTCGCCACGAGCTGTTAGCATCAGCACACGGCTGGCCATGTGTTGCGAACGCAAATGCCGCAGGACGTCAAACCCGTCTATCCCAGGCAGAATAATATCCAGCACGATCAAGTCGAACAGCGTCTCCTTGGCTTTATCCAAGGCTCGTTCGCCATTATGAACGACGATCGGATCGTGCCCGGCCTCGGTGAGCGCCGATGCAATTTGCCGGGCTAATCGAACATCATCTTCAACTACCAGAACCTCCATGACTTTTCAAAAGGGAGACGGACCTTAAAACCGTATCGTGAATTGGGCTGCGACCAAGTGATTGTCGTCTTCGTGGCCTGTGGTTTCGTGCTGAAAGCTATATTGAATTTTTAATTGCGTATGCGGCGTGAAACGATAGCCGAGCGCCGCGTCGATCCTACCCAAATCCTGGGCCCAGTGAACATCGCTACCAGCGCCGTCGGGTACGTCGCCGAAGAGTTGCTGGTTCCAACGGAGCGCGCCAAAGAGTTGCGGTGTGAATTTATATTTCGCTTCAACATAGTAAGCGAATGTGTCCGCGTCGCCTACTCGCGGAATTTGGAAGCGTGCCTCATAAAATTCTGCCCACAATTGTAGATGATGCCAGGCAAAACTGATGTCCTGCCCGACGAGAAGCTCGCGATAATCACCAATGTTGCGTCCGTGCGGCAATGTGGGCTCTGCCTCAGGCCGAAAATACGCTCCGTCGCTTACCGACACGCCCAAGTTCCACGCCTCATTTGGACGAAACCCGAGACGCCCACTGAAGGTCGGATCATCAAAACCAACCTCTGTAACGCTCCACGATTCCGGTCGCGATGAGAGCGAGCTGTTTTTCATTTCCGCCGCGTAATCAAAGTTACCAAGTCGTCCTGAGATAGAAACGCCGCTGGCATAACTCGGACCCCAAATCACTGGATTAAATTCGTACTTACCTGCCGGTTCAAATCTGCGAACGAAATCCAGCGGCGAGCTCGGCGCCTCCTTGTCACTTATCGGAGTGATATTTTCATAAGCCAGCGGCGCGTCAACGAACGGATTTTCCCACGACAAATGCCGCTTGACGAAATTGCCCACCACGGTGGCGAACTTGCCTACCTGCAAATTGAAGCGGCCATCATCCCACGGCGTAAAACGAAGCGCATATTCATCGAGGCGCACTTGAGCGCCATGAGTGCTGGGATCGAACCCGCGATCCACGCGCGACTGAGCAAAGAAATAAATCTGCGATCCGGCTTGAGCGTCGAGAAAGAGTGAAAGACGGGGGTTGAAGAGATTGTCAATGCTGCTGTTGATGAGCCCAGGGGCGGGCTGTTGGAAATGGTACGCTTCAAGATCAACTGTGCCGCTCAGCCGGGCGCGAAGAACATCGTGAAAGGCAGATAGAGTAAGCGCGGAATCGAGCCGCTCAAGAAAATCATCAACGTCAAATGCGTGTACTGTGCAGGCGAGCAGACAAATGCTG
>QHPD01000009.1 GCA_003218975.1 Verrucomicrobiota bacterium | reverse complement strand
AGACATCGGTGGCAGCTGTTAGCCAGCCGTTTTGTGCGAGATCATGCGATCGGCACCGGTTTGGAAACGCATTCCAAATACCGAATCTACAACCGTCTCACGGACGTGTCACCGGCCGTTTTTGAGCGGAATGACTTGGTTGTGGAAAAATTTCTTCCCGAGCAAGATGGCAACTTTTTCTTTGTTCGTAATTATGAATTTCTGGGGAACTGCTCCACTTGTACCCGGCTCGCCGCGACAGATCCGATCGTGAAAGATCACACAGTTGTCCACATTGAAGAGATTGCGCCGCATCCACAGATCGTAGAGGCGCGAAGTCGTCTCGGTTTCGATTACGGCAAGTTTGACTATGTCCTGCATAACGGGCAACCGGTGTTGCTGGATGCAAATAAGACAACGGGCGCTGATCGTGTTTGCACCCGCGAGCTAAACGCTCGCCGTCGCCGTCGCGCGAACGGAATCTATTCTTATTTTACGTAATCACCTTCGCCTCAGACTCGAAAAATTAACGCGTGATCAGCACGTACCCTGTTTGCCGGCCGTCTCTTGCCTGGTTTGATTTTAATTGAGAGACGGCAGCACCTTGAAGCTGCGGCATTACAGCTGGTGCCTTCTCGGTTGAAACAACCAGGGCATCGATGTTCTCGCGGTTCCATTCCGCAAGGGCGCGATCAGGCTCAATGAACTGCGTTCTCCGCAGGTAAAGGAGCAGCCCTTCGTCCTTCGCGGAAACGACTTCGCAACGCCACTGACGCGCTTCTGCTTCATGGCGAACCTTTCTTCCGAAAACGGCAAGCGCGTCGCGATGATCGCGATAGCCGGCAACGACCTTTGAAATAGTGTAGACGCCGGTGAACAAGATTGCGGAAACCAACGCGATGCCGAGGTAAGAACGCCGCGCTGTCCCGAAAGCCTCCGGGAGTCGGCGCAGCGCGCCGACCCTATGATTAATTTGTGAAGCCAAAAGCAGACAGAGTGGCGGAACAACGGGAAAAATTCGATCAACACGCTTGGATGGAATCAGCGACATCGCGATTAGACCACCAACGCCCCAGCAAAGCAGCCAGAAAGTTTCAGGCGACATTTCGCGAAAGGCCGAAGGCAACCGCCAATTCCGCGTGTGAAGATCGACAATCGCCACCGCGATCATTAGCACGCTCCAAGGCGCAAATTTGTGCAACAGATGTGGCAGATAAAAATAAACCGGCTGCGGATGATGGACCGTCTCGGCAAAACGCGCTGCGAATTCGCGCACGACAACTTCGTGGAAAAAACCGGGAATAAACAGAATGCCGCCGATTGCCCACAGCAAAAAAATCGCCAGCGAAGCAACCCATGGCCACCAGCTAGACCACGCGCTCTGTAGCGGCGCGGATTGGTAGGGGCGCCGGGCTGTTCCGAAAGCCTTCGGGAGTCGGAGCAGCGCACCGACCCTGCCGTGCCGCCATTGAAACACCACAATCCCCGGCAGCAAAAACGCATAAACAATCGGGCCTTTGATCAGCATTGCGACCGTTAGCAATGCAAAGAGGCAAATTCGATCTCGCGGTTTCCACACTGTTCCTCTCCGAATCTTTTCCCAGATCAGCAGGCCGATGAGAAAAATCACCAGCGCCAAGGGCATGTCAGTGCGCACCAGCGTCGCCAGCCGGGGACTCAGCAGATTCAATCCGAACGCGCTGAACGCAATCAGGCCGGCAACCGATCCGTAAGCGGAGGTCGCCGCGCGAAACAACAAGATCGCCATCGCAACCGCTGCCAGAAACGAAGGCAGCCGCCAGGCTATGTCCCACGAGCGCGTTATCGAAAAGAGGCCAGCCGAAATCCATCCTATCAACGGCGGCTTGGTCGCCACGTGCTCGTGGGGCGTGTGCTGATAAAACCAGCGTCCTTCCTTGATCATCTCGAAGGAAGTAAATGCCTGCTTGGCCTGATCATAATCGTCGAGCTGCCACGGCAAATTCGCGATGAGAAACAAAAAGAACGTGATCGCAGCGGTAATCCAAACGCTACGTTTGCCCTGCAGAAAATTCTCCGGCCAGCAGAGTCGCATCTTTGGCCGTTCGCTTAGTCGCTCCAGAGCACCGCTCGCATCGGCGCGCCATCGCCGCCCGCGATTTTTAAAGGCAACGCCGCCAGATTGTAAATCCCTGGGCTGACGCGACTGAGGTCTAGCGATTCAATGATGGCGATGCCAGCGGCGGCCAGGGCATGATGGTTCTGCAACGACTTCGAGTCAATCTCATCCATCGAGGGGACATCCAATCCCAACAGCTTGACCCCATTTTTCTGTAGCCACGATGGAACCTGCGCGGCGATCACAGGAATTTGCTTTGGAAAAACAGCCGAATCGCTCCATCGCCCCGTCTTTATCAGAAGCCGCGAGGTCTTCCCGATTTCCTCAGCATGCGCCTGGAGATCTTCGATTGTGATCAGCTGTTTTTCCCTACGCTGCGAGAAACTTTCGGCAAGATCGACAACCACCGCGCGACCCAAATAAACTTCGAGCGGCGCTTTCTCGATCGATTCGCCGGCCGCATCGAAATGAAATTGCGCGTCAGCGTGCGTGCCATTGTGCACGCCCATGGTAATTGCGCCAAGATTCACGCTCTGGCCGTCCGCTATCTTTTTTGTTAGGCGAAAATGAAACGGCTCGTCACCGGGCCATTCCGCCAGATCGTTCCAGAGCGTCCGTGAGATATCCCAAATTTTCATCGCATGATCAGTTAACTCGCTTCATGTCGGATCTTCCAATAATTGCTCGTGCCGCTTTTTCACTCGCTTCGCCTTTGCCCATCTTGCCGACGATTTCATCGAATTCGGCAATCATCCGCGCGCGCGCCTCTGGGTTCTCCATTAATCGCCACACGGCCTTGACGATGAGATTCGGCTTTGCCCGGTGCTGGATAAATTCGGGAACCACTTCTTTGTTGGCGAGCACATTGGGCATACCAAGATATTTCACGGTCACAACGAGTCGCGCCGCCAGATAGGTCGGCCACGCGACCTTGTAAATCAGCACAAACGGCAGCCGGAAATAAGCTGCCTCAAGCGTGGCACTTCCCGAAGCCACGATTCCTGCGAATGCGCGCTGCATAATCGCCGCTGTCTCACCGACTTTGATATGAATCATTTGTCGATCTGGCGACTTCGAATCAATCATTTTTTGCGTTTCGCTGGCGAGTTCCGGAGAGCTCGCGCCAACTTCAAAGCGCAAGCTGGGCTTTCGCCGCTTAAGGAGATTCGCTGCTTCAAGCAGAAGGGGAAAAATTTTCCGCACTTCGCGCAAACGGCTGCCAGGAAACAGGCCGATTAGGTCCGGATCGCGCTTAGTATAGATCCTCTCGGTCTCCAGTCTTTCGATCACGGGATGACCGACAAATACCGCGCGCAGCCCCGATTCATTGTAGAGTTCGGCCTCAAACGGAAAGATACAGAGCACCAGATCGAGAAAGCGCGCCATCTTTTTGATGCGGCCGCGGTTCCAGGCCCATACCTGCGGGCTGATGTAGTAAATTATCTTTCGTTGCGCTGATTGTGTCCGCAATGCGCGAGCGAGTCGCAAATTGAACCCCGGATAGTCGATCAATACGACCCTATCGGGTTTACTCTCTTCAATCTCATTGAGCGTTTTTCGGAATTGCTGTCGAAAATAACCGTATTTCCTGATTACTTCCCACAATCCGAGGACTGCTGAATCGCCGATCCAATTTTTGAGTCGCTTGCCAGCGATTTCTTGCATGTGCGGACCGCCGCGCCCAACGAACTGAAGATCGCTATCTAGCTCACGGAGCGAACGCATCAACGCCGCGCCATGGTTGTCCGCGCTCACTTCGCCAGCGACGAAATAGATCGTCTTAGCCACCCGAGGCGATTCTTCTCGTGATCTCCACTGCCAGCTCCAATGCTGCGGTCCCTTGAAACCCAGAAACCCGCGGCTCGCGGCCGGTACTTGCGCATTCGACGAACGAGGTTAGCTGCAGTTTGAGCGGCTCTTCGCGTTCGATCTCGACCTTGTCGCGCGTGATGTATGCGCCTGCGCGTCGATAAATTTCGCCGCTTTGATTTTGATAATCCAGCGATAGATACGCGTCCTCCTGAAACACGCGAATCTTGCGCATCCGCTCTGGACTGATGCGGCTCGAAGTAACATTTGCCACGCAACCATTCTCGAAACGCAGCCGCGCGTTGGCGATGTCTTCGCCACGGCTCAGGACCGGCACGCCCACCGCGTCGATGCTTTGCACGGGCGAACGCACAAAGTGCAAAATGACTTCCAGATCGTGGATCATTAAGTCGAGAACGACGCCGATGTCGGTGCCACGCTGCGGGTAAGGCGAGAGCCGATGGGCTTCGATGAATCGCGGATGGGTCAGATGTTTTTCCAGCACGCTCAAAACCGGATTGAATCGTTCAACGTGGCCGACCTGGAAAACCACGTTCGTGCGCGTCGCCAACTCCACGAGTTCGCTAGCGTGCGCGGTGTTCTCGGTGATTGGTTTCTCGATCAACACATGTTTGCCCCGCGCAAGCAGCGACCGCGCAACTTCGTAGTGCGTGTTGGTCGGCGTGGCCACCGAAGCAGCGTCAACCATCTCAATACACTCATCGAGCGATTTTGCGGGCGTTGCACCGAATTTTCGCCCGATCGCGTTTGCTCTCGCAAGATCGATATCGTACACGGCGGTAAATTCAGCCGATGGAATTTCGGCGTAGAGCCGCGCATGATTGCTCCCGATATGGCCGACACCCACAACGCCAACGCGAGGTTTCTTTATCGACATATGTTTTCAGCGCGCGACATTTTTCAAAAACCATTCGTAGGTTTGCGCGATGCCCTCACGAAGTGGGATAGTCGGCTGCCAGCCGAGAGCGCGCAATTTGGTGATGTCGAGCAACTTTCGCGGTGTGCCATCTGGTTTGGTCGCGTCCCAGGCGAGTTCACCATCGAACCCGACAACATCACAGATTAACTCCGCCAGTTCGCGGATCGAGATGTCCTCGCCGCACCCGACGTTGATAATTTCGGGAGAATCGTATTTCTCCAGCAAAAACAGACATGCCGAGGCAAGATCGTCCACATGCAAAAATTCGCGACGCGGCGTCCCCGATCCCCACACAACAAGCTCGCGCGCATTGCGTGATTTCGCGTCGTGCGCTTTGCGCAGGAGCGCGGCCAACACGTGTGATGTCTCCAGATCGAAGTTGTCGTTCGGCCCGTATAGGTTAGTTGGCATGACGGAAATGAAGGTTGCACCGTACTCGCGAGCGTACGCCTGGCAAAGCTTGATGCCAGCAATCTTGGCGATCGCATAAGCTTCATTGGTCGGCTCGAGCGGGCCACTCAGCAACGCTGTTTCCGGAATTGGTTGAGGTGCAAACTTAGGATAGATGCAGGAGCTTCCCATGAAAAGCAGTTTGCGCACTCCGGCCTTGTGCGCCGCATAAATGACATTGTTCTGGATCCGCAAATTATCGAGCAAAAACTCGACCGGATAATCATTGTTCGCCTTGATACCGCCTACCTTTGCGGCAGCAAAAATGACGATCGCAGGTTTCTCTTGCGCGAAGAAATTTTGCACGGCGCGTTCGTCGGCCAGGTCAAGCTGCGAGCGGTCGCGCTTCGGCAAATTATGGAAACCCCCATGTTCGAGTCCGCGGACCAAAGCGCTGCCCACCAGACCGCGGTAACCAGCCACGAAGATCTTATCCGATTTATCCATGAGTTAACCGTGGCGCCAGAGCACCAGCCACGGCGGTTTAGCATTTTCTTTTTTCAGCCTTTGCGCAATCCTCACTTCATTGGTTAAGGCGAGATCGCGCGGATAGCCAGGTTGTTGCGTTTAGCAAATCGGTGGCGGTGCTGTAAGGGAATGTTTAGCGCACGCCGTTGCCTGCGGCTAGCGGGTTTGGTCTTGCTGAGGAAGGCGCAGCGATTTTGAATCCGGAAGCGATGACCTCCAACGGAACGAAGGCAGCCAGTCATCGGTATGGCCCTCGAGTTTGGGTGAGAGCTCTCCCCAGCTACTTGATTGGTTTTTGCCCACAACGTTTTCTATGCGCTGCAAGTAGCTGGGTCGGGACGACAATGCTGGCGAGCGCCGCGATGGCTCAATTATCGCCAGCGCCGAAGAGGGCAGTGGATCAACTCATCCCATGGTTGCTGGATGAAGATCGACAACTGCGCGGTGTCCCATTCAGCGAAGTGATTTTTGATACTACCGGGAAGAAAGTGTTCGGGTTCGACACGAACAACCCAGTCGATCGGCGCGTCCCAAAAGCGATCAGCGCAGCGTGCGATGAAACGATGAAGCGATTGAATGCGCCGGATAGCGCGATCCAAAATGTCGATCGCATCAACGAAGTGAGCAGCCATTTTGAAGATACTTTGCGGGAGTTGCTGAACGCCACTGTCGGTTTGCATTGCGATCTTCCGCTCACGAGTGAACACAAAGTGCAGCGCTCAGGTTATCCCGACTTGCGCATAGTCGATCTGGAGAGCAAGCGCGTATTTTATCTGGACCCAAAACTTTATGCGGCGGGGAGCCGCGACAGCAGTTTCCGCGCGTTTTATTTCGAGCCGAAAACAGCGACCAACAAAGTGCGCGATGACGCGGTGCATTTCATCGTTGGCTTCGAGCACGAACCGCGAGGTGAAGCGATCTCTCCTAGATCGATGTGGAAATTCACGCGCTGGGATCTTGTCGACCTTGCGCAGTTCAAGATGAAACTGAAAGCCGAGTTTCAGGCAAGCAACCGCGACATGTATCGGCCGGAAGCAATCGTCGCCACAGGTAAGGGCGATTGACCCAATCGCCCAAGGCTGAGTAGAGAGTTGCTCAGAGCGGCGCTGGACGTAATGGTATTGTTCCGATGATTGCAAAGACGGCGGAGACATTTCAGTTCGATGCCATTGACGATGTGGTGAGCGACATCGCTAAGGGGCGCATGGTCATCGTGACCGACGATGCCGATCGCGAGAACGAAGGCGATCTGGTGATGGCAGCAGAAAAAGTAACGCCAGAAGCCGTGAATTTCATGGCGACACACGGGCGCGGCTTGATTTGCGTGCCTATTTCGAATGAGCGCGCCGAGCAACTCGGTTTACAACGAATGGTCACACAAAACCGCGAAAAGCACCGGACCGATTTCACCGTTTCCGTGGACGCGGCGCGGGGCGTAACCACCGGCATCAGTGCGTACGATCGCGCCACGACAATCCTGGCAATCGCCAATTCGAAATCATCGCCGGAGGACCTCAACCAACCCGGGCATGTATTTCCATTGCGCGCACAGGATGGCGGCGTATTACGGCGTGCCGGTCACACGGAAGCAGCCGTCGATCTGGCAACTCTGGCGGGGCTGCAAGCGGCGGGTGTGCTCTGTGAAATTTTGCACGATGACGGCACGATGGCGCGTTTGCCGGAGCTGATGGAATTCCGCAAAAAACATGGGCTCCGCATTTGCACGATCCAAAGTTTGATCGCTTATCGGCGGGTTCGCGAGAAGCTGGTGGAGCTGGAGCAAATCGTGAAAATGCCAACCGACTACGGCGATTTCGATTTGCATTTGTATCGTTCAAAGCTCGATGGCCAGCATCATCTGGCGCTCGTGAAAGGCAAGATCGACAAGAACAAACCGACGCTCGTGCGTGTGCACAGTCAATGTCTCACCGGCGACGTTTTCGCTTCGCGCCGGTGCGACTGTGGAAATCAATTGCACGCGGCGCTTCGGCAAATCCAGGAGGAGGGCAACGGCGTTTTGGTTTACATGCGTCAGGAAGGACGCGGCATTGGGTTGGCGGCAAAAATCCATGCTTACAAATTACAGGAGGAAGGACTCGATACCGTGGAGGCCAACGCCAAGCTCGGGTACCCAAGCGACCTGCGCGATTACGGGCTGGGCGCGCAGATTCTTTTCGATCTCGGCGTACGGCAGTTCCGGTTTCTCACAAACAACCCGAAGAAAGTTGTCGGCTTGGAGGGATACGGCCTCGAAATGATCGAGCAGGTGCCGATCCGCACCGAGGCCAATCCCCATAACGCCAGATACCTCGAGACCAAAAAGGTGAAGCTGGGTCACATGCTGTGATTGCGGGTTGCCGCTCGAGTAAGTTGTCACGCTGAAAACGAATGTCGACCGCCGCACCGCCTCGTCCTCGAATCGCCAAGGCCAAACGCAGGTTCTATATCGTCGCGAGCAGGTTTAATCCGCGATACGTACAGGGTCTCGTCGATCATGCTACCAAGGAGCTGCGCGCACTTGCACCGGGCGCGACGATTTCTGTTTACCACGTGCCCGGAGCATTCGAAATCCCCGTGGTCGTGCGCGAGTTGGCGTCGCGGGCAAGCAGTGACGCGATTATTGCCTGCGGCGTGATTTTGCAGGGAGAAACGAATCATGCACAAAATCTGAGCCGCTCTGTCACCGACGCCCTTCAACGGATCGCAGTTGAACACGCCGTGGCAGTGATCAACGTGGTGCTCAGGTTTGACAACGAAACTCAAGCGCGTGCGCGCTGCCTCGAAAATAAAATCAACCGTGGCACCGAAGCCGCGCGAGCGGCGGTGGAAATCGCGAATCTCCTGTTGGACCTTCGTGGGAGCTAATCTTTATGGGCAAACGGCGACGGGCGCGCGAAGCGGCAATCCAATATCATTTCTGGCGCGATCTCCAGCGCGGCGAAGGGCCGGAGAAGATCGAGGATTTCTGGGAATTTTGCCCAGCCAAGCCGCGCGTGCGTGCGTTCGCGCAGCCGCTCATCGAAGGAATGGTGGCGCATCTCCCGGAGATCGACGAGCGCATCCGGCGCTACTGCGAGAATTACGAGTTCCGGCGTATCTCAGTGGTCGATCGCAACATCCTCCGGCTCGCGATCTATGAGATGCTTTATCGCGATGATATTCCGCCGGTTGTTTCAATCAACGAAGCAATCGAACTGGCAAAGACTTTCGGCGGCGCGGAATCAGGCCGTTTTGTAAACGGCATTCTCGATCGTGTGCGGAAAGATTTGGATCGGCCGGCGCGAGAAGCGGTGACGAAATCAGATTCGTGATTCGTCACATCGTTAAATCGTTACATCGTTACATCGATTCACGATTTTATCCATGAACTTCCTCCAATCTCTCGCCCAACAATTTGCTGTAAAACCGATTGATTGGGAGGAGCTCGAAGAAGCGTTAATCCGAGCCGATTTCGGTGTCCCGATGACAATGCGAATCATCAAGACGCTTCAGGAGCGCGAGGCCTGGTCTTTGCTTGGAATTGGCGACGTGATCAAAGCCGTGCGTGAGGAGACTGCGCGGATTTTGCCGCCTGATCCGGCGCCAATCCATCGAGCAGAAGGCAAACCAACCGTGATTTTGATCGTCGGCGTGAACGGAACCGGCAAAACAACATCGACAGCCAAACTCGCGCACTACCTGATGCACGTGGGCAATTGTAGGGGGTCTGTGTCAGCCCCGAATAGTTTCGGGGTTCACAGAAACGCCCTACAACAGGATCGACATAGAGTTATGCTGGCGGCAGCCGACACTTTTCGCGCCGCTGCGATCGAGCAGCTTGGCGTTTGGGCCAAAAGACTCGGGGCAGAGATGCTCAGCGGTCAGTACGGTGCCGACCCGGCTGCGCTTTGTTACGACGCCTACCAATCTGCCTCGAAGAATAAGATCGACTTTTTACTTTGCGATACGGCCGGTCGTCAACACACCAAAACGAATCTCATGGCCGAGCTGCAAAAGATGAAACGCACGCTCAGCAAATTCGATTCGGATGCGCCGCACGAGACGCTGCTCGTGGTCGATGCAACCACTGGCAGCAACGCGCTCAGCCAGGCGCGCGAGTTTCAGAGCGCCATTGGGCTCAGCGGCCTGATCGTCACCAAACTCGATGGCAGCGGCAAGGGCGGAATCGTTGTTGCGATCCAGGATGAACTCAAAATTCCAACGCGCTTTGTCGGCACCGGTGAAAAGCTCGACGATTTCGCGCCATTCGACGCGAGCGAATTTATCGCGAACATGCTATAGCTGACGTTCAAGACCGTGGCAGAAGCACTCAAAGAGACACTCGTGCCGGAAGACAGCGTCGCTCCACTAGCGACCACAGGACTGCGCGGTTTCCTCGCGAAATTCACTGTGCTGAAGGGAGCTCAACGCGAGTTGTGGCTTACGTTTCTCATCAAGCTGCTGATTATCTCGGCCTACTCGATCACAAACAAGACGCTGATCTTATGGCTGTCATCGGATCTTGGGTTCAACGATCAAACAGCGGGAGCTTTGGTTGGCTGGATATGGGCACCGGCGATGACCGTGTTCACGCTCTTAGCTGGCTCGGTGACCGACGCGCTGGGCCTTCGCCGAACTTTTTTCGTTGGCGTCAGTATCTGCCTCGCAGCGCGCGCCGTGATGGTGTTCACGACGATACCATGGCTGGCGCTCGCCGGCGGCTTGTTTCCTTTAGTGATCGGCGAGGCACTCGGTACGCCGGTGCTCATCGCAGCAACGCGACGCTATTCTACGACACTACAACGCTCGATTTCCTTTTCGATCATTTACATGGTCATGAACGTCGGCTACCTGATTGCTGGCAGCGTTTTCGACTACGTGCGCCACTCGTTAGGCGAGTATGGCTATTTAAATCTCTTTGGATTGCACATAACGACTTATCGCACGCTTTTCCTCATGAGCCTCGGCTTTGAGGTGCTGCTTTTTCCAACGATTTATTTTCTGCGCAGAGGTGCTGAAGCGACAGATGAAGGCGTCCGGTTCAATGCGGAGCCAGTGCGGTACACCTCAGGTCCGTTTTGGGAGCGCATTTGGTTGACCGTACGCGGCAGTGCCACCGACACGGTCGCGCTGTTCAAGCGCCTCCTCGGCCAATCCGGTTTCTATCGGCTTCTCGCTTTTCTTCTCTTGATCGGATTTCTGAAGCTGATCTTCCTGCAAATGGACTACGTGTTTCCCAAATTCGGTATCCGCGAGCTGGGGAACGGCGCGCCGATCGGTCACCTCTCGAATATCAATTACATTCTCATCATCATTCTGGTGCCAATCATTGGCGCGCTCACGCAAAAATATTCGGCCTACCGAATGGTGATCGTAGGAGGAGCGATTTGCGCGGCTTCTGTTTTTGTCATGGCCTTACCGCCTCCTTGGTTTCAACGATCGGCCCAAGGCTTCATTGGGCACTGGATCGGTCACGGTTATCTGGGAGTGAAGGGAAGCATTCACCCCTACTACATGATGATCGCGATCTACATATCGATCTTTTCAATTGGCGAAGCTTTCTACTCGCCGCGGGTTTACGAATATGCGGCCGCGATTGCTCCAAAGGGTCAAGAAGCGTCGTATGGCGCGCTATCGTACATTCCGTTTCTTATCGGGAAACTGCTTGTTGGAACCGGAGGATGGTTGCTGGCTGCCTTTTGTCCCGCACACGGGCCGCGGCATTCCGGAACGATGTGGCTAATCTTTGCTCTGGCGGCGTCAGTCGCGCCAATTGGATTAGTTGCCCTGCGTCGCTACATCCGCGTGCCCGAGGCTGGTCGGCAGGATATTGACTAGCAAAATTCGGGCCGGAGCGCATTCGTGAGACAACTGGCCCGAACGCAGGCTGCGCCCGGCCATTTTGCGTCTTGTCTGCGAATCCGATTTAAGGAGGAAGCGTTGCGCATCTGCCGGAAAAGGCTGTTGCGCGTAAAGTGAACTACTGCTTAAGGGAGCGATCTCAGGGGAGCAATCAGGGATGAACAGCATGCAATTAACTTACAAACATTCGCATAAAACTCTGTGGCTTGGTTTGGCCGGCACACTTGTTGTAATTGTGGGCTCGCTCCTGTTCGGCTATGCTCAGGTGCAAAAGAAAGAAGCCGAGGTGATGAATCCTACAAAACCAATTCCCAGCGACGCCGAGTTGCAAAGGCAATTAACCAAGGACCAGTATCATGTGACGCGTGAGGGCGGCACGGAGACGGCGTTTCACAACGCCTACTGGGATAATCATCAGCCCGGAATTTATGTCGACGTAATTACCGGCGAACCGCTCTTCAGTTCACTTGATAAATTCGACAGCGGCACGGGCTGGCCCAGTTTCACCAAGCCGATTTCAAAGGGCAAGGTGGCGGAAAAACGGGATTCCTCTTTTGGAATGGAGCGCACTGAGGTTCGCGCAAAATCAAGCGATTCCCATCTCGGCCACGTTTTTCAGGACGGCCCCGCGCCGACCGGCGAGCGCTACTGTGTCAACTCCGCCGCGCTGCGTTTTATTCCAGTGGAAAAATTAAAAACAGAAGGCTACGGCGAATATCTCTCGCTGTTTCAATCCCAGCAGAGCGAAGGCCAGCAACCGCAGGGTCAATAGCAAAAGCTGGACGCTAGAGGCGCCTCGCTCGGCGAAGCTCGGCGCTGTGGCAAAATCTGGCGTACCGTGTCGCCCGGAGGCCGGCATTCGTTTTTGAACTTCCGATGCTGTAGAGCTAATTTAGTGGATCGACAATGACCAGGGACGATTTCGATTACGCGATCGAAAACACGCAGGTGATTCTTGCACCCGAGCGTCAGATTGCGACGTTCGGCAGCACCAGCTTTAATTTTTATCTGATTTCCGAGCTGATGGACCGGGTCGATCAGGTACGGATCCGCAACGGAAAAATTCACGCCGAGCGCCCGCAGATTCTCACACCCGAACACTATTGCCGGCTGCTGCTGGAAGGTTTCGGCGAGAAAGCGGAGCGATACGTCGATCAACTGCGCGAACACGCTCGGAACATCGCGGTGCTTCGTTACGGTTTTCAATTCCGCAAAACCGATCTGAGCGAGCAGACGCTTCGCGATTCGATCGATGCGGTCATTAATCGGACGAAACGCCGCGTGGAAAGCGCAAGCGAACCACTTAGTGCCATCATCCAAGGTGTGGACGATGCGTGGGAGGTTTGCTTGCTTAAATTCACCATCGACCTGGTCGAACGCTCCTCCGGCGGAAACCTCGGCGATTTGCGCAAGCGCGGATTGTTGTAGCCGCTTGTCGCATGTTTGATGGTAAATCGAAGGGACTCTCCCGAAGAGTCCGCGACACCGGCTCGCGGAGTGGCAGAACTAGGTAAGATGTCTCCGCATAAATGCACCTGCCCCAACGAGTGCGCGGCGACCGGGCTCCAGATGAGCATTCCATAGAGGCCACGCATGGATCATGTGCGGCCAGACTTCCAGAGTTACCGCGACGTTGGCTGCACCAGCTACGGCCGCGAAGCGAGCAGCGTCATCGAGCAACGTCTCGGCAGAACCTACCTGGACTAATATTGGAGAAAAGCTCCTGAGATCGGCGTAAAGAGGAGAAACACGCGGGTCCTTCCTATTCGTTCCCGCGGGCAAATACGCCTCGGCCAATTCATTCAGATACTCCTTGTGGATGAGGGGATCGACGGTGTCCTTGCTGGTAAGCGTCGAACCTGACATCGTGAGGTCCGTCCAAGGCGAAATTAGCCACGCGCAACCCGGAAGCTCCTCGTGTGCATCGCGGAGCCGGCCGATTAATGCAACTGCGAGTCCAGCACCCGCGCTGTCGCCACCGATCGCGATGCGCGCAGCCGGAATGCCCTGGTCCCGCAGAAAACGCCACGCCGTCAACGCGTCGTCGTATGCTGCGGGGAACGGATCCTCGGGCGCTAGTCGATAGGCGACCGCCAGAGTCTGCGCTCCGGCCGCTCGGCCCGCCTCAGTCACCAGGCGACGATGACTCACGATTGAGCCGGAGCAATAACCACCGCCATGAAAAAACATCAGAACGCGGGAAGGATCGCTGCCCGGAGCGATCGACCATTCCCCCGGCATGCCGCTAACATCGACTGTAGCGAGCTTCACGTCGTCGGCTACGGGCCAGACAGAACCGACATCGTCGAGGCGTTTTCGCCGCTCAGGCCATCCACTAGGTCGCGGTTTAGAACTCAGCAGCGCGCGGATAGAGTCTATTTCGCTTTGAGCCATTGCGTCCTGGGTCGATCCTCAGTCTGCAGTCGAGTTTGTAATCAGCGCGCTAAACTTTCGGCTTTCGTAAACGCGCACACCTTGGCATTCTGCGCGCTCAAAGGGCAAGTGAAAAACTGTCTCCAGCTTAATCTCCGTCTGCTCTACTGTATTTTAATTGCGCCGAACGTGAGTCGCTTCGCGGCGCCCGAGATCGTTGTTGTGTCTTGAGCATGCCGAATCCTCAACACGCCATTGTCATCGGCGCAGGGCACAATGGCCTCACGTGCGCCTGTTATCTCGCCAGGGCGGGGCTGAAGGTTCTCGTCCTTGAGCAATATCACACGGTTGGCGGCATGACCGTCACCGAAGAGGAAACCCTGCCTGGGTTTTGGTCGGACATTCACGCCAGCGGATATCAACTGGCAAACCTTTCACCGGTCCCGCACGAACTGGGTTTGCTCGATCGCTACGAACTTATCGAACCAGAGATTCCTTTCTCGCATGCTTTTCCTAACGGCGACATCATCAGCGTCCATCGGGACATTGGAAAGACAGTCGGGGACATTGCCTACTACTCCCGCAAGGACGCCGAGACATGGCGTGTCTTGATGAAACGCTTCCTCGCGCAAAGGGACGCGATCACTGCGAGCATGTTTTCACCGCCTCCTTCATTCCCGGTAGCAGCAGCGGACTTCGCCGCATCGCCTGCGGGCATGGAAGCCTATCGGTTTAGCATGCAGAGTGTAAGATCGTGGGCGAACCAGACGCTTGAAGCAGAGGCGACCAAAACCCTGTTCGGCTCCTTTGCCACTTTTCTCGGCACCTCGCCCGACGACGCCGGTGGCGCGGAGCTCAGTTGGCTCTTTGCTTCCGTCTTACAACACGTCGGCAACAATCTAGTCAAAGGCGGGATGAACCGCGTTACGCTCGCTCTCGCTGAACATCTTCAAGCGCATGGCGGAGAAATCCGCACGAACGTGCTTGTCGAGAAAATTCTGGGCAATGCAAAACGTGCCACTGCCGTACGCCTGGCAAGTGGCGCGGAGATTCCGGTCGGTGAGCTGGTCGTCTCGAATGTGGACCCAGGGCACCTCGTTATGGACCTGCTCGGTGCCGGGATGGTGGGACGAGAAATCGTCGATAAGATGGAGGAATACGAGTGGGGCGATTCAGTTTTTGTCATGTTCGTCGCGCTGGAGAGCCCTATCCACTACAAAGCCGGACCCGCTGCGCGCCAATCCGCGCATGTTCATCTTACCGAACCGTCGCTCGACTTCTTCGCACGGGTCTATCTACAATGTCGCGGTGGTGCACTGCCTTCGGCACCGATGATCGTGAGTTGGAATGACTCCGCTATAGACCCCGGTCGCGCACCAGCCGGCAAAGCGCTGATGAAATTCGTGGTCTTGAGTGTCCCCTATGTTATTACCGGTGACGCAACCGGCAGAGTTCCGGGACGCACTTGGGACGAGGCGCGCGAACCGTACGCTGATTACCTCATTGACCTCATTACTGCCACCTACATTCCCGACTTGAAGACCAAAATTCTCAAACGCGTAGCCCACTCCCCCGTTGACATCTCGCGCAGGATCATCAGCGCCGTTCGAGGCACGCTCGGACACGGCGCGTTTCTCCCGTATCAAAACGGTTCGCTGCGCCCGATTCCCGAGCTCGGTCAATACAAAACCCCGGTCCCTAATGTGTACCTGTGTAGTTCTGGTAGTCACCCCGAACCGGCGTGTCAATGGCGCCAAGGAGAAATGCGGCGCAGGTGATCTTCGGTGACTTGGGGTTGGATTTCAGGAGCGTCCTTTAGGGCTTTGAAAGAGCAGCCACGCTCATATTCACTCAAATGATCCGCCCGCCTAATCCGCCAGGCACCCTCTTTAGTCGCACGTTGCACATAACCCAAGACGTCGAACTTTCGGCTTTCGTCATACCAATCGGCCTGTCATTCTGCGCGTCCGCAACTGCGACGTTTTGAAAAACTATCTCCAGCTTAATCTCAGCCTTCTCTACTGGATTTTGATCGCGCCGTTTAGCGGGCAATTTTTTAAAATCGCGCCGATCTTCCGGCAAATGGTGTTCATCGGCGTGCGCGCGGCGCCGATGGTGGCGCTAACGGCGTTTAGTGTGGGCGTGACGCTGGCCATGCAGGCTGCCCATTCGCTCCAGAGTCTCGGCGCAGAAATGTACATTCCCGATCTGGTGATGATCACGCTCCTGCGCGAGATGGGGCCTGTCTTAATTGCGGTCATCGTGATTGGCCGGAGCGGCTCTGCCGTGGCAGCGGAGTTGGGAACGATGAAAGTGTCCGAGGAGATCGAAGCGCTTGAAGTAATGGCCATCAACCCGGTCCAGTATCTGGTGGTGCCGCGGTTTCTGGCCATGCTCGTCATGCTGCCGGCGCTGACCATCTTTGGCAATTACATCGGCATCCTGGGCGGCTGGGCGGTCTGTCGTTTTGCCCTCGATTTCAATACCGCCGGCTATGTGATGCGCGCGCTGGAAAGCGCGGATACGTGGGATTTATATTCGGGAATGATCAAGAGCGTCGTGTTTGCGTGGATCGTGATCACGATAGCGTGCAACGCCGGGCTAAATGTGGAAGGCGGCGCCGAAGGTGTCGGCCAATCCACAACGGCTTCGGTCGTGCAAGCATTGCTGGCGATGCTGGTGACGAACGCGGTATTAACGGGGATCTTCTTTTTCAGCGCATGAATGCAAACGGAGAAACTATCATCGAGGTAGAACATCTCGTCCGGCGATTCGGGGATCGCGCGGTGCTCGACGGTATCTCATTCAATGTCCATCGAGGCGAGACGCTGGTTATCATGGGCGGCAGCGGTTGTGGCAAGAGCACTCTGCTTCGGCACATGATCGGCTCCATGAAACCGACTTCAGGATCGGTGAAACTTTTTGGAGAAGAAGTTACAGGAATGACCGAACGTGAAATTGAACGAGTGCGGCTGCGCTTCGGGATGCTATTCCAATCCGGCGCGCTACTCGCGTCGCTCACAGTGGGCGAGAATGTTGCCCTGCCACTGGTGCAACACACCGACAAGTCGCCCGACGAAATCGAACAAATCGTGAAACAAAAGCTTGAGATGGTTGGGCTGACCGGCTTTGAAGATCTTAAGCCAGATGAAATTAGTGGCGGGATGAAAAAGCGGGTGGGACTTGCGCGTGCGCTTGCTCTCGATCCCGAGTTGCTATTCAGCGATGAACCGACCTCGGGGCTCGATCCAATCATGACCGCCGTCGTCGACGAGCTAACACTGAATTTGACTAAAGGCAGCCACATGACCGCAGTGGTTGTATCACATGATATGACTAGCGCCTTTCGCATCGCCACGCGGATGATTATGCTCGGCCACGGGTCGATTGTGGCGCAAGGCACGCCAGATGAAATTCGGAACAGTTCAAATCCCGAAGTGCAGCAATTTATCCACGGGAAGGCCGACGGTCCGATTCCGTTGAACCTTTCACAGGAAGAGCATAAAGATCATCAACATGTCCGGCCCCGCCCGTTTTTCGGCGCGCGGTTCCGTTTTCATCACAAGCATCCATGAAGCGCAATCTGTCCGATTACCTCGTCGCCTTGTTCGTGATCGCGTGCAGCGTCGTCCTGCTCGCGGCGCTCACTTTTGCGTTGTCTGGCTATCGTTTGAAAAAACCAAGGCGCACTTTGCAGATTAACTATGAAGATGTGACTGGAATTAAAATCCATTCCGAAGTGCGCTATGCCGGCGCGCCGGCGGGACGCGTGATCGCGATGCGCCACCTCACCGCAAAAGAGCGTGAAGCGAGCGCAAACAAAAAGGACGCCGTGCGGGTGACGGTCAGTTTGGACGAAGGGATTCCTCCACTGCCCACAGATGTCACGGCCACGCTCAGCTCCGATACAATGCTCTCACCAAAATTTGTGGCCCTTTCGGCAGGCACACCGGGAGGTCAGACACTGGCAAACAACGCAGCGATCGAAGGCCATCCGGCGTACGGTCTTGAACAGATCACCGCAGCAGCCGGCCCACTGTTCGAGAACGCGAACAGGTTACTGGACAATCTGAACCTGACGGTGAAGGGGTTGAAAGTCGATCTCGATCAATTCACGCCAAAGCTCGGGCCATTGGCCGATTCGCTAAAGTTGGACGTGGACAATTTACAGAATGTGGTCAAAAACCTCGAGGGCATGTCCAAAGATGCAGACAAGGTGTTGGGCACGGCCGACACATTCATCAGCACAACTGACAAGCAGCTTCAGGAACAAATGAAACAGCTGCACGTGGTTCTCTTGAATTTGAAGGTGGTCAGCACGCACGCGAAAGCGCTCGTGGAAGCGCTCGCGGAAAAACCAAACCGCATCATTTTCAGCGGCAAACCGGCCAAGCTCACACCGGAATCAGAAATCCTCAAAAGCTCCAAACCTCTGCCGGCAAAAAAACCGTGACCAGCAATAGCCCCCTCCCAAACCTTGTGGTGCGGCACTTTGCTAGAATCTTGGTTTCGCTGCCAGGGCGGAATTGCGACTGCCCATCTTACCGCTAGAGAAAGCCCGTGGGGCGCGGTGACAGGCTTGTCCTCCGTCGTAATGATTTTATGGTGTGTGCTGTGCGAGGTCGGTTGTTCATTGGGAATTGGTGGCGCAGTTATTCACTTTATGCGCCCATTGTTTGGCTGGCGGTCTGTCTGGCCGCAGCCCAAACGGCTCCAGCGAAGCGCTTCGAATTTTCCCTGCTCGATTACTTGACCAGACTGCGATATTCATCTGGTCAGCATGCCGACTCGCGTTTGTTCTTTGTCGGAATCGATGACACCACTCAAACGAAGTTCGGGCGCTGGCCGTTTGCACGCGTTTTTCATGGCGAACTTCTCGGGTTTCTCTCTGCGATACAGCCAGCCGCGGTGACCTGGGACATCCTTTTCTCGGAAGAAGATGGGATTAATGACGAGGCGTTCATTCAAGGTATCGGGATGCTCGGCGCGCCAGTGATTCTGGCTGCATCAACTACCGCATCACAAAGCGAGCATTCTGTTCGGGGCGTGAATTTTGGCCTGACACAACCCTTGACCCGCGTCGAAGGGGGCAACGCCGTGCCGGACCATGAATCGGCGCTTATTCCGGTAGAGGCATTGCGAAAAGTTTGCTTTTTTGGGTTCGCCGATTCGGTACCTGCGCTAGACGGCGTACGGCGCAAAGTGCCGCTGGTGTTAAAAATCGGCGATCATTTTTATCCGAGTCTGCCGCTGCAATCGTTGATGCAGTTTTGGAAACTCCAACCTCAACAGCTTCGAATTGTCCTCGGCGACGCTATTTATCTAGAAAGCCCGCAGGTAACTCGCAGAATCCCGATAAATCGCGAGGGCGAATTCTGGATCAACTATCGCTACGAAGAGGATGGTTTCTTAAATGGGAGCTACGCGAACCTGCATGATGAGTTGGGGCGGAAGTATCGCAACGAACCCGTGGGAAGTCTGCCCGACCTGAATGGAAAACTGCTCGTTGTCACGCTCACATCTACGGGGTCTTCCGAGATCGGACCGAGCCCGTTAAACGAGCGTAGTCTGGTTCCATTGGTCTTCATGAACGTGCTCGACAACATCTTGCGCCAGGATTATCTGCGAATCGGAAACGCCTGGATAATCTGGATCGGCTGGCTGCTCGCCGCCTATGCAACTGTGCGGATTTTTGAGCATCTGGATTTTCCGCGGGCCGCCGCGGTGCTTTCGGCTGTGGTCGTGGCCACGCTAGCGGCAATGTACTTCTTGTTTATCAAGGGAAATCTGTGGCTGCCGCTTGGTGTACCGGTGCTCGGGTTCGTGGCGCTACAACTAGGCAGCGGAGGCCGCCGACTTTTGCAGGAGCAACAGGCAAAAAGAAAAATCAGGAACGCTTTCTCTTCCTACCTCGCTCCAGCGGTTCTCGAGCAAGTCATGAAGAACCCCGACGAGGTTAAACGCGGCGGAGTCCGCAAGCCGGTGACGATTCTGTTCTCGGATATTCGAGGCTTTACGACATGGAGTGAATCAGCCGAGGAGAAAGTATTCATCGCCCAACTCAACGAATATTTCACCGAGATGGTCGCCTGTGTGAACCGCCACGGCGGTACGCTGCATAAGTTCATCGGCGACGCGATCATGGCGGTCTGGGGCGACGCAATTAGCACCGGACTGGAAAACGACGCTCGCCTCGCCTTACGGGCAGCGCTCGATATGCGCGTGGCATTGGCGCAATTGAATCAGAAGTGGCAGGCAGAGAACCTGTCCACGCATAAAATTGGGATTGGATTGGAACACGGTGAAGTGTTGGTAGGGAATGTTGGAGCTCCACAGCGAATGGAATTCACCGTGCTCGGTGACGCGGTGAACGTCGCCTCGCGCATCGAGGGCTTAACCAAATATTGGCACGTCGACATCGCAGTGGGAGAGAAGGCACGAGCACTGGCAGGCGACCAATTTTTATGCCGCACACTCGGTCATTTCCGCCTGGTTGGAAAACAAGCAGCGACAGCTGTGTGCGGGTTGATACGGGAATTGCAGCCGGGCGAGTCTATCCCTGATATAGTACGCGTTTATGAGGACGCCTTCTCCGCATATGTTGCCGGCGACTTCAAGCGGGCGCTGGTCGGGTTCGAGCAGTACTTAGAAATGGAACCCGCCGACCATTGCGCGAGTCATTATTCAGAAATTTGCCGCGAGCAACTGAGCAGACCTTCGCCAGAGCCTTGGGACGCTGTTCACGTTTCGCGAGCTAAGTAAACGGAGGCAGCTCCGAGCCCTGCCACGCCGGCCGTTCCTCAGGCTATGGTTGCTCAGGCGAAGCCACGATCGGGCCGCCTGAGATGTCCTTCGGATTGAGCAATTCTTCAATTGGGGTTTGGATGTCTGTAGGAAAGGGGACCGCAGCAGTAGTTGGTCCACCGAATACGTTTTCCAGGTCGGCGAGGCCGGCAAGCTCGGCTTTGGTTGCCGGCTCCAAGATACTGACACAATCCCCCGGTCCCGGCTCGTTGGGCCCGAGGACCTCTTTGCCTCCCTCGCCCCGCTTCTTTCTGGTCGTCAATTTCATCCCGGCTTTCACTACTGTCTCGTGCCGCCCTTTTGAATCCTCGCAGGTCACAACCACTTCACCGCGCAAAACGATGGTAACGGTCGTCTCCTTATCAACCACGGCAGTCTGGTAAACTGTTCCGCGCGCCGCGGCGACACACTGTGGAGTGGTAATTTTAATATCCGTCTTCTGTCGCGGGTCCACTATCACCTGCCCGGTCCCCTTTTTAAGCTCCAGAACTGCTTTCCGGCCGATGACTTTTTCACCGCTCTTCTGCAAATCCGCTTCCTGGAGGATCACCGAACTTTTTTCAAGCACTCGGACTGCAGAACCCTGAAATGGCGACATCAGCAATTCGCTCACCTCCGCGGTATTAACTGCGTGGCCGACGTGGATGTTGCTTCCTTGTTGAACCTGAGGCAACACCGGGGCCGCAGGAGGACCACTCTTCACATTGCCTTTCACGGCCACCGCCTTGGCCTCGGTTGGTGCGGCGAAAGCTTGGGCTAACGAGAAGCCGACGATTACCGCCGTTAACGCTGCGATTCTAACTGCAATCAATTGGCACAGATGTCGCGAATTCATAGGCGCTCCTGACTAGCTTGAAGTGAGCAGCATGACAGAGAGAACCCGCCAGTCCAGTGAAAAAATTGTGGAATTGCGATTACCGATCAGTCTGCGACGCCCGCTGTGCGTCTCCGAGGGGTATTTGGAGCACTCGCAGCGACGCTGTTACACTTTCGAATATCGCCGCATCAACTTGAAGAAGCGAAAGGCGTCGCGCAGCGGACGAATGTTACTAACTTCATCGGAATAAACCGTGGTGATCGGGACTGATTCGATCCGATAGCCTTTGCGACTGGCGATGATAAGCATTTCGGTTTCGTAATCGAAGCGGTCTCCACCGCCGCCAAGAAGCTCGGGAATCAATTGTCGATCTAACATGCGAAAGCCGCATTGCGTGTCGGGAATCTTTTGCCGGCAAGCCCCACTAATCCGATTGCTCATGTAACGGTTCACAACGCGCCGCACAAACGGCATCCCCGTAAGATCGTTCATGCGATTGCCGAGAAAAAGCGCAGGCCCTGCCGCGGATGCGGCTGCTGCGATGAACCTCTCAATCTCCTCGGGACGATGCTGGCCATCGGCATCGAGAATGATCACGTAAGTAAATTGTCGATCTAACCAGTGACGCAATGCCGTCTTGATCGCTTCGCCTTTGCCACGGTTTTGATTGTGAATAATCGCTTCAGCGCCGGCTTCGCGCGCTCGCTGTGCAGTCGCATCTTCTGAGCCGTCATCGACGACCAGCACATGATCGAGTTGCCGCCGTGTCCTGCGTACGACGTCGCTGATATGTTTCTCTTCGCGGTACGCGGGGATAATCGCGGCGGTTCTTAAACGAATCTGAGCGAGCCGCTCCCGGGCCGCCTCCGTCATCTGCGCACGACCGGATGAAAGTCTGCCGCGTGATACGAGCTGCGGACAAGCGGGCCCGAAGCGACATGGAGAAAACCTTTTTGGCGCGCGATGTCGCCATAATAATCGAACTGCTCGGGCGTGATGTATTCGACAACCGGCAGATGCTTCGGACTCGGGCGCAGATACTGGCCCACTGTGAGAACTTCGCAGCCTACCTCGCGCAAATCATCCATCGTCTGGAAGAGTTCCGTCTCTTTTTCGCCGAGGCCGAGCATCACTCCGCTCTTCGTCACAACGCAGGGCGATAGGTCCTTCGCCCGACGCAAAACTCGCAAGGACGTATGATATTTGGCGCGCGAGCGCACCAGCGGCGTGAGGCGTTCCACCGTTTCCATGTTGTGATTGTAAATGTCCGGCCCGGCATCGAGTACGGTCTGAATACACCAATCCTGGGCGTGAAAATCGGGAACCAGCACTTCAACAATCACGGAAGGATCCATTTCCCGAATCGCAGTGATGGTGCATGCGAAATGATTGGCACCGCCGTCTTTGAGATCATCACGCGCAACCGCGGTGATCACGACGTGCCTTAATTTCATCCGACGCACAGCTTCGGCCACGCGCTGCGGCTCGTCTTCTTCAAGTGCGAATGGTTTCGCCGTTGTTACGGCGCAAAATCCGCAGGCGCGCGTGCAACGGTCACCCGCGATCATGAAGGTGGCCGTGCCCTGGCTCCAGCATTCCCAGCGATTCGGGCATTGCGCGCTTTCGCACACCGTGTGCAAGCGCAGATCGGAAATGAGCGCTTTCGTCGAAAAGAAAACCGGATTCGACGGTAGCCGCACCTTTATCCAGGACGGCTTTTGCGCCTGGTGCAATGCCGGATCAATTTTCGCGCACGACATTTTCAACTAAACGTAATTCAACGTTAAAGCGTTGAAAAGGAATTGTAGGGGGCGCCGTTGACCTCCCGGGAAGCGAACCGCTTCCCCTACAGTTTCGTGCGACCCGAGAGCGCGGCCGAGAGGGTCAATTCATCAGCCGATTCCAAGCCGCCTCCGGCTGGGATGCCCCGCGCAATCCGCGTGAGCGTGACTGGTCTGCCCTTCAAAAGATCAACAATGTAATTTGTGGTCGCTTCGCCTTCGACATCGGCGGGCAGCGCGAAAATGACCTCGGAAATTTTTTCTTGATCGACACGCTCCATCAATTCTTTGATGCGCAAATCTTCTGGCCCCACATGATCGAGCGGCGAAATTTTACCGCCGAGAGAATGGTATCGGCCGCGAAAGGCGCCGGTTTTCTCTAGGGGGAGGATGTCGGTAGGCTGTTCTACGACGCAGAGCAGCTCCGCTGAGCGCGAGGAGTCCGCGCATATTTCGCAGATCTCGCCGGCGGCAAAAAATCCGCAAAGATTGCAGGAACGAATTGACTGGCGAGTGTCTATGACAGCGCGCGCAATTTGTTCCGGCTGATCGTTCCGCGCCCGCACCATCCAGAGCGCGATTCGCTCCGCAGAGCGAGGTCCGACTCCGGGCATTTGCCGTAGCTGCGTAATCAGATTCCGGATTGCTGCCGGATACTCCGTCTTTCTCAAAACAGACGCGGGTTTAATCCGGCGGCGCTTCCATCAGATGAAGAACAAGCGGCTCCAGCCGGCGCAAGTAAAACTGCAACGGAGGATCGTTCTCTTCATCCGAGCCGCGCGCCTTCTGAAACTCCGTGTATGCTTCCGCCCAACGTTTCTCCCGATAGAGAACCACTCCCGCCCAGAAAAAATCGCGGCGCGCGATAAGTTCCGGCTTGGCTTTAGCGGCCAGCCAAAGTGGCTCGTAAATTTCATGTCGGTCCTGCCCGTTGATTCCCTTCACAAAATCAATTGGCCGCGCGACGATGTCCTGGCTTGCCAGATCAAAAGTGCGTGTGCCGATCAGAATGTTCGATCCATAGAAATTGTTTGCAGCACAGAACCTGCGGGCGAGCTCGATTGGTTCGCCGCTTGTTAACAGGCGTGGCTTCCCCGAATCTTTCAACGAAGCGGCAATTATCCCACCGGAACTGATTCCCACGTGGATGTCGCAGTTTTCACGAAGCTCTCCATCATTCTGCTCACGTTTGCGAAAGTCCTCGACTAAACTGAGGGCGACACGCACCGCTTTTTCGGCGTGCCCGGCATTGCTAGCTGGAAATCCAAAAATCGCGACCACGCCCTCGCCATCAGCAGCTTGCAGACAAGCGCCCGCTTCCAGGAGACGGTCGGTCGCTTGCTGAATAAATGCTTCAACGATTTTGGCGAAAATCGCAGGCTCAGAATCTTCACCAAGTGCATATTTGTTGGCGACGTCGCAAGCCACGACGCTGACTTCATAGCTTTTTGGCTGGGCATCGAACGAAGTCTCGCTGAGATGACGAAGTTCTTTGTTCGACAAGTGCCTGGCAAAAGTTCGCGTCAAATGCGAGCGATCTCGTTGCGAAAAGGCGATCCATCCTTCCGCAGCGACTAATCCGAGCACGACCGCGAAAATGGAAGGCAGCGGTTGAAAATATACCCGGTAAAGCGAGCAGACCCAGGATAGGCCGAGCAGTTCGATCAATAAGAGAACGACCAACAACCGAGTGCGATTTTGCGGGAGACTGTTTAAACTCAGCCACGCGACACCGAGCGCCAGTAACAAAACGAAAACGTACTGCCATTTCTCGCCGACGACTCTTGTCGCACTGCCGTAGTGAGACACAAGCGCCCCAAGAGCGGTCTCAAGGCCGACTATCGCCCTGGTTGCGTGCAACAGCCCGACGATGAGGGCGACAGCGACTCCGATTATCAGCGTGGTGATCAGCGAACGCTTCATGAACAATCAGGCTTTCTGTGCCGCTGCGACCGGATAATACGATCGGACGACCAGTTCGCTCAAAAATTTGTCCGGAGCGTCGACCGCCTCTGCATTAATCACAAACCTCGTTTGGCCGGTGTTCTTTTTGATCAGGCTCAGCCCGAATTGATAATCTTTGAACAGGTGAGCGCAAAGATCGCTCATCTTCATCCGTTCAGCCTGTGCGCGCTCAACCAAACGCGGCACTGCTGTCTCGTCGAAAATAATTTCCAATCCATGGTCGGCTCTGAATTTCTCGACGAATTGATGCAGGCTGGCTTCGAGCGTTTGCGCTTCCAGCTTGTGTCCCTCCACCATCAACCGGTCCAGCACGCGCCTCGGTTCGCGCACCAGCTCCGCCGTGACACGCAACTGGCTCAAACCCGAGCCAGCCAGATAATATTTGTAATCGCGGAATAATTTTTCAAATACCGTGAGCAATCCGCGCGCGCCGGTTTTTTCCTGCGCAGCCGCTTCCGCCAGCAGGCGCAGCGCTTCATCTTCGAAGCTGATCTCGATGCCATAGGCGCAAAACGCCCGTTCATATTGCCGGAGCAAGCTGCCCTCGGAATATTTCATGATCTTGAAGAGATCGTCCGCATCGAGATCTTCGCACACGACTCGCACCGGAAGTCGCCCGATGAACTCCGGCTCGAACCCGTACTCCACAAAATCCTGCGTGGTAACATGCTGGAAGAGCTCGTTGTCCATCACCTGAACCGGCTCGGCTCGGAATCCGATCTGCCCCTGCCGCACCCGACGCGCGACTTGCTCCTTCAACTTTTCGAACGCACCGCTTACTACAAAAAGAATGTGCCGCGTGTTGATTGTCTCGCGTTTCGCCTTCCCGCGGCGTTGAAACTCGAACGCCGCCTGGAGCTGCGCCTGAAGATCGTTCATGCTGCGCACGGGCACCTCGGTTTCCTCCATTAACTTCAGCAACGTCGTCTGCACGCCGCGCCCGCTCACATCGCGCCCAATCAAATTTCCTGCTGACGCGATCTTGTCGATCTCGTCGATGTAAATGATACCGAACTGCGCGAGGTTAACGTCGCCGTCGGCCTTATGCACCAGCTCGCGAACCAGGTCTTCGACGTCCCCGCCGACGTAGCCAGTCTCGCTGAACTTGGTCGCGTCGGCTTTTACAAACGGCACTTTGATAAGCTCGGCAATGTGCTTGATGAGATACGTTTTTCCGACACCGGTCGGCCCGACCAGGATTACGTTTTGCTTGATGTATTCGGTTTCTTCCGCGCGCCTCGGGTCTTCTTTCTCCAGCGCGCGCAGATACTTTGCGTGGTTGTAATGGTCGCAAACCGCAATCGAAAGGACTTTCTTCGCTTCTTCCTGCTTGATCACGAATCGGTCCAAATGCGCTTTGATGTCCCGCGGAAGAAGATTGAACTCGAATTCCCGACGCTCGATCTTCTCCGGTTTTTCTTCGTCAGCGGCAACGGGGGGCTCCGGTTCCGCAAAAGTCGTGACTGCAACCCGCTCGCCGAAGTTCTGTTTCATGAACTCCGTGATCTTGGCTTTCAGTTCTTCCGGTGAAGGAAATGGTGGCGGGCTTTGTTCCATGGGATGACGACGAAAATAGTCGCGCCGAAAAATCTACTATGGCTAAGGCGTGTGTAAATATGACTCTCGCGGACAAGTTTCGTTCACTCTGGCGCGGCGATGATGCGCCGCCCAGGTGGGTCGAGATTTCTCTTGGCACGCCGCAGCAACGCGAAGGCGGCGAACTCCACGCACTTGCTCGCCGAAGGTGCAGTAGTTTCGCTACTGATTTCGCAGGCGAGCAAACCATCGGCGCCGGCGCCCGCGAATTCCACCGACATTGTCGATGCCTTTCAGAGCGCGCTGCGCTCGCTCGAGCTGGGAAATTAATTCGTTGTAGGAAGAAAAACGCTGCACGGGATCCGGCGCGATCATGCGTTGAATGATGCTGACTGTCGCCTCAGATACTTCGGGCGCCACGGCGCGCAAATGGAGTGGCTGTTTCTTTAAATCAAGCAGTGCAGCGGCAGAATTTGTGTTGCCTTCGATAGGCGCCTTGCCCGCAACGGCGTGGAAAAGAGTTGCACCGAGACTGTAGATATCGCTGCAGAAATCTTCCGACCCGTTGCTCAATCGCTCCGGCGCGACGTAGTATGGCGTCCCCCAAATCTCAGCTCCGGCTTCGGACCCTTCCCCTGCCACGCCTGCCAGACCGAAGTCGCTGATCTTGGCGGTGTGTTCGTCAGCAAACAAGATGTTGGCCGGCTTTACATCGCGATGGATAAGACCTTGCTGGTGGGCCGCACGCAGCCCTCTTGCGACTTGAATCCCGCACTCAAGGACCTGCTGCTCTGGCAACTGTTTCCGTTTTTCGATGAGATCATCGAGGCTCCCATGATCGACCAGCTCCATCACCACATAAAATTGCCCGTGATCAGTTCCGGATGAGAAGACCCGTATGACGTTGGGATGATTGACCGAAGCGGCAATGCGCGCCTCATGTTGGAATCTCGAAGGATGGTCTTTTCCGCTGCTAAGATCTGTGCGCAAGAGCTTCAGCGCCACAAACCGATCGAGGAGCGTATCCCGCGCCTTGTAAACGCTGCCCATGCCGCCAACGCCCAGCGTCTCGACGACCTCGAACTGATCAAACGCTCTTTGCACCCGCGTTTTCTCGCCGCACTTGGGACAAATCACCCGCGCAAGCGGCTCATAGGTGCTCGTATCAATGGCCGTGCTGCAAGCCGGACAGGCTTGGGTCATGGCGAACTCTCCTCAATCGACATGGAAATGGACTGTAACATTGACGAATTTTAGAGCAAAGAGATGGCGAGCTTGAAACCCGCAAGCGACAAATCGGCAATGTCGAAATTCATTGTGCCAAAAGAGGATGCACGAGTCCGTCTCGATCGGTTTCTGGCAAGGGAACTTCCAGAACATTCTCGCTCCCGAATCCAGCAACTAATCCGCATCGGCTTCGTCCGCCTCAACGGCGCCACTACTCGGCCACGGCAACTTCTGCGAACCGGTGATAAGATCGAAGTCACCGAACCGCCGCCTGAAAAGATCGAGACCCGGCCGGAACCGATTCCGCTCGACGTTCTCTTCGAAGACAACGATCTCATCGTCATCAACAAACCGGCCGGGCTCGTCGTTCATCCCGGTGCCGGTCATCGCGAGCACACTTTGGTCAACGCATTGCTCAGCCATTGCCCGACGTTATCCGGGATCGGCGGAAAGGAACGACCTGGCATCGTGCATCGTCTCGATAAAGACACCAGCGGTTGTCTTGTCGTCGCGAAAAATGATGCGACGCATCGAGAATTGTCGAGACAGTTTGCCGAGCGCATAGTCGAAAAGATTTATCTCGTGCTCGTCGCCGGGAAGTTGTGCAAACAGACAGGCGTAATCGAAGAAAAAGTCGGGCGACACCCGGCACATCGACAACGCATGAGCGTCGCTTCGCCACGTGGTCGCGCAGCTAAAACTGAATACCGCGTCATTCGCACAGGGGACAAGGCGAGCCTGATCGAATGCCGATTGCATAGCGGACGCACGCATCAGGTTCGTGTGCATCTTCACCATCTCGGTCATCCGGTGCTGGGCGATAAAGTTTATGCGTCGCGCTTGGCAAAGGATTTCCCGCGACAAATGTTGCATGCGTGGAAATTGGGTTTTCGCCATCTAGGTAGCGGCGAATGGAAAAATTTTGAAGCACCATTGCCTGACGATTTCGCAACCGCGATGAAACTGACAATCGAATCTTAGCAAGCAATGAAGCAACGAAAACTTGGACGCGGCGGGCCGGTTGTCTCGGCCATCGGTCTCGGCTGCATGGGAATGTCGGATTTTTACGGTGAACGTGATGATCAGGAATCAATCGCGACGATCCATCGCGGGCTCGAGCTCGGTATCACATTTTTTGATACCGCCGACATGTACGGGCCGTACACCAATGAACAGTTGCTCGGCCGGGCATTGAGAGGATACCGCGAGCAGGTCATCATCGCGACAAAATTCGGAATTCTGCGTGACCCGGCCATGCCGGAGTATCGCGGAATCAGCGGTAAGCCAGATTACGTCAGCAAAGCTTGCGAGGGCAGTCTCCGCCGGCTTGGAGTGGACGTGATCGATCTTTATTACCAGCATCGGGTCGATCCGGACACACCAATTGAAGAGACCGTTGGTGCGATGGCGGAACTGGTTCAGAAAGGCAAAGTGCGCTTCCTCGGCCTTTCGGAAGCTGGCGCGGAAACGATCCGCCGCGCCCACGCGATTCATCCCATCACGGCACTGCAATCGGAATACTCACTCTGGACGCGCGACCCCGAGAAGGAAGTGGTCGGTGCGTGTCGTGAGCTTGGCATTGGTTTTGTGCCATACAGCCCGCTCGGTCGCGGATTTCTAACGGGGAAAATCAAGCGCTTCGAAGATCTGCCGGAGAACGATTACCGCCGCACCTCGCCACGATTTCAGGGCCAAAATTTCCAGCGCAATCTCGACCTGGTGAAACGCGGCGAAGAAATTGCGCGCGAGAAAAAATGCACGCCCGCGCAGCTTGCGCTCGCCTGGGTTCTCGCGCAAGGCGACGACATCGTCCCGATCCCTGGGACCAAACATCGCAAATATTTGCAGGAAAATATTGGTGCGCTCAATGTCGATCTTACCAGCGAAGACCTAGCGCGCATCGAGGAGGCCGCGCCACAGGAAGCCGTCGCGGGCGCGCGCTACCCCGATTGGGCAATGCAGATGGTCAACCGCTGAAGGCCGCGCGCCCTGGCACCATTGCGTTTGCGAACATGGTCTGCACAATTTCGCCGCGCTGATTTGTGGTCACGTTCCGCAGCCGAATGATTCCGTAACCCGGCTTCGAGCGCGACAGTCGAAGATCGACAATTTCTGTCTCCACTCTCAGTGCATCGTCTGGGCGCACCGGGTTCGGCCAGCGCAATTCATCGACACCCAGCCCGATCGCGCCTTCAACGAAGTTCAATGTTTGCACAAAAAGACGCATGGTGATTGCAGCCGTGTACCAACCACTCGCAATCAAACCCTTGAAAATACCTCGGGCCGCCTTCGTTGGATCGAGATGAAACGACTGCGGATCAAACCGGCGCGCAAACTCGATAATCTCGGCTTCCGTCACGACATAAACATCTGATTCGAATCGAGCGCCGACTTTTAGATCTTCGAAATAGCGATGAGTCATAGGAACAAACCTTTTGCCGTATTACCCGCTCTTCGGCAACGTGTATCATGCGGCGCGTTGTAAAGGCGGTCTGTCCCCAGCAGTTTTCGCCGAGGCGGATTCGTGGTTAGTTGGTTTTATCGATCATGAAGCCGCTAGTGCAACGCCATGCACGGGTCGCACCCACGAAATCCATGGTGTGGCGGAAGCCGGCACTCGTTGCGGCAATCATCATCGCCGTAGTGTTGGTTTACCTGCCGGCTCTTCGGGGAGATTTTGTGTGGGACGATTTTCTTCTAATAACCGGCAACCCGTTGCTGCAAAACTTTTCGGGCTTGGTAGAAATCTGGTCAGGTGGAAGAACGGCAGATTACTTCCCGGTTACCAATACCGTATTTTGGACCGAGCATCATCTTTTTGTTGGCAACGCAACCGGCTATCACGCCGTTAATGTTCTTCTGCAAGCTGCAAACGCGTTGCTTGTGTGGCGGTTGTTGGTGCGGCTGAACATTCCCGGTGCCTGGCTTGCCGGCCTCATCTTCGGGATCCATCCGGTTCATGTGGCATCAGTGGCGTGGATTTCCGAGTTGAAAAATCTCCTGTCGATGTTCTTCGCGTTGTTGTCGATCCTCTATTTTCTTGAGCTCGACGAGAAGCAGCTGCGTAACTCGGCGACTGCCTATGCCGCGTCTCTGGTTTTCTTCGCGTTAGCGCTGCTCTCAAAAACGCAAGTCGTGTTTTTGCCCGTCGTCCTGCTTCTCTGCGCCTGGTGGCGGGAGGAAAAATCGCCCGGAAGGCGGACCACTCAAAACCTTCGACGCGACATCGTACGATCCTGGCCATTTTTCTTGATCGGGATCGTTTTTGGCCTGGTCACAATGTGGTTTCAAAACCGCGGTATCGGTGAAGAAGAGATTGTTATCGGGTCGCTATCTCGCCGCTTGGTAAACGCCGCAATGGCAATGTGGTGGTACGCTGGGCATCTCTTCGCCCCTGTCCGATTGATGGCGATTTACCCAAACTGGCGATTCGATTCTCCGAGCGTTCTGGAATGGTTGCCTTTGATTGGCCTTATCGCCATCTTGGCTGGCCTCTGGCATTGGCGGAATCGTGGGACACGCGGCGCTCTTTTTGCGGTTGCCTGCTTCGTCGTCGCCCTTCTTCCGGCGCTCGGATTCGTTCGAATGGCCTACGTCCGCAGTGGCACGCTCGTCGCCGATCATCACCAGTATTTTGCGGACGTTTCCTTGCTTGCACTTTTCAGCGCGGGCGTAGCATACGTGTGGAACCAGCGACAACCAACTAAAATTGCCACTGCCGCCATTGTTACGTTGCTGGTTGGCGCAATGGGAACAGACGCCTTCAGCCGAGCGGAAATTTATCGCAATGAAGAGAGGCTTTGGCAGGATAATCTCTCCAAAAATCCCGATGCGTGGCAGGCTCACATTCAGATCGCACAACGCCGCTTCAAGCAGGAAAGGTACGCGGAGGCCGCTTACCATGCCGGTCGCGCGGCGGAACTGAAGCCGGAGCTGGCCGATATTCATAACCAGCTTGGCCTGGCTTATTGCCGGCTGGAGCGATTTGACGAAGGAATCGCCGAGTATCGCAAGGCGTTGCAGTTGAAAGAGGCGAAGCCGTCCGCCGCCCGGAGCGCCGGAGTCGCGAAAATCCGGACCAATCTCGCAAACGCATTGACAATCACCGCAAACCATTTGAGCGAATCGGCTTCCACAGTCCCTGAAGAAGCGATGCGTCGTTATGAGGAAGCGATCCGCGAATATGAGGAAGCGCTTGCGCTCGAACCGCAGCAGCCCGCAATCCATCGCAATCTCGGAATGCTTCTGGTTAAACTTGGCCGGTACGACGAAGCGATACCGCATCTGCGGGCGACATTGCAGATTGTGCCTAACGAACCCGTAGCCCGCGAAATGCTCGACGCGATTGAAGCGAATCGTCGCTAAACGTTACGATCTTGTCCAGGCCGTTGCCCACGATGGAGCAGCGTGTAAATGCGCGGCAATGAAATCTCCCTGAGTGCTGCGAACGCATTGACAGCCCTTTTCCAGTGCCTGACACTCCAACCCGAATCTACAAGGAAACGACGCAATGCCTGAAACAACCACGAGTGGAGAACAAATTCTGGAAGCAGTCGTCGCCGGGCCCGACGGAGCGAATCGACTGTTTACCGTTACCGGAGCAGCCAACGTCCAAATTCTCGCGAGTGGTGATCCCGATCCGGTCAACCCGACATGGACTTTCCTGGTGGGCCCGACCCTTACGCGCGGGCAGTTTTATCGGGCGATCGCTGCGGCTTCAGTGGCTTCCCAAGGCGTATCCAAACGAGGAGTGCCGTCGGATTACACGGTCCAAATCAATTCGGTTGAGGCTGACTGGGACGATGAATCTGAAAGGGTCGAAGTGCGCGTTGAACTCTTTCTTAGTTCGAGCCGCGCCACTGTGAACGTCAACCAACTTCGCTATTGGGTGACGATCCTGGCGCAAATCTGAGCGGAACAAGCTTACAAGCCGCGATCGCAATAAACGCCGAGTTGGCTCAATCAACGGCGCGCTGTGCCTATAGATGCAGGCCTTGCCGACAAACTCTGGCGCAACGCGATGGTGCCAACGACTAAATTATGCAGGAGACGTAATGTTGGCCCGGCTGGAAGAGCTTACGCCTTGCTTCACTATCGCTACTTCCACAGCTGGGACGTCCAGATCTTGAAGTGTATCCGATGCATCTGTTGGGTCAGGATAGGAGACACGATCGAAAAGCGAAAACTTTTCATCGCACCTCCTATTGAACCGCGAGAGAAAAAATAATGAATTCGGGGAAATTTCACTTAATTGGTCGAATTGGAGTTGAGGATAGCTTTAAGGTCCTTGTCGATCGTAAGATCCGCGAGCGGCGTCACGACGAGCGGCGACTCGCAGAGCATCGTACGACCAAGCATCAACTCCAGGCGAGAAACTCATGCGTTGCCGATGCGCGAAGCTACCGGATTGCGAGGCGACTGCCGGTGCCTGCCGCGCCACACTTCGATTGGAAAACACTAATTCCCTTGGAAGCGCTCAATAAGCTAAGGGGCGCGTGGCTAAAAAAATTTCACGTAGGCGCGTAGTATTGCGTAAGCCGGGTAAGCCCACCGCAGCGCCCGGACACAGTCAATAACGGTTTGCGACCCGGCAACGGCGTTTTACGCGGGCCCCAATGGAATTGAGACATTAACGGTCGCGGTCCGATGTTATGTGTTACTGTCGTGGTGACCATAGCGATACTCACAATGCACCGCCTCCGTACTACGGAAACACGGTCGGGCGCGCTCCTTCTATTCGTGTTTGAAATATCGTGCGTGCCGCGTTCAGGTATTGCAGCGTGTCCTGCTTTTCCTGAGGGCTGTTGTAGTCGCTCCGCGCCGTTACGCCGGCGATCACGCGATCTAGCCAGCTCACAAAATAGGCAGCATCATCAGGCGAGCTCGGCGCTTGCCGATCAACCGTTACATAGATCGGGCTGGTGCTGGCATAAGGATAGATGTCTTGTATCCTTGGATCGGCGTGATCGTTCCAGGCGCGCAGCACCAGCCAGCCGCTGACAGGAATCTCAACGTTGCCACTGACATCCGCCTGCGTGCGCGCCCCGTCAAGCCGATGACTGGCGATCACCCGACCATTGAAGATCAGCTCAAAGTGATCGATTGGCACAATGGAACGAAAAGATGCCTGGTAAGGCAGCGTCGTCGGCTTGGCGAGTGTAATCGCGTCGCCCGGATGCTTGCCATCGATTTGCAAGCCCAGTAAGGGGCCGTTACTGACGAAAGTCCGACCCTCCTTTAAACCTGAGTGCAGCTTTTCCGGCGTGGTCTCGCCCACAATGGCGATGAATACCCGATTCATGCCTACCGGGCCACGCAACGAAGCGTAGTTCGCCATCGCATCGGTACCTGCGCCAGCTGGAACGCGAAAACCAAGATTGAGCAGGCGGTACCAGACGTCCGCTGTGGAGCGGTGATCAGAGAAACCCACCAGTTCGTAATAATCGGCGTTTCCCAGGGCAACATCGGCCGGGAGACTATTGCTGAGTTCGAAATCTTTGTCGGGATTAACCGGGCCATCGAACGGATGTGCATACCCGACCAAACCATGTTGCGCGTGTGCCAGGCTAGCGACCACGCCATTGTGCGGATACGGGCTGCTGAAGGCACTTTCCCGATAGGACGAAAAATCGGGGGTTAGAAAATGATCGTCCAAATCCAGCAGGCCCAGATGTCCCCAATAGCTGCTGTGAAATTCCTGTGCTTGCATCAGCAGCATGTTGTCTTTACGCAACGGCCGCGTAGTGAACTGCGCGATGTCCGGAATGCGCTCTTCCTTGTTGACGATCAGGTTGTAGATGGTGTCCAGGTGTTCGGCACGACCCTGTTCGACCAAATTCTGAGGCGTGTTTCGATAGTGCCCACCATAATTCATGTGCACATGCAGGTCGGCGCTGGCGAAGTGGCCGTATTGAGCCGGCAAGCGTAGTGGCTTGAGTGAGACCGTCCTCGTATTGTCTTCCGTCGTGATCGCGACGTGCTGCTCGGCAGTGGCGTAGTCCAAGCCATGAGACACCTCCAACCGCGCGTCACCAATCGGTAGCGTCAGCGTACATTCGCCCGGACAGTGGAAGTAGTGGTTTTCGAACGCCTGCACGCTGCGATCAAAGCCGTCATCGGCATGCATCCAGGCATTATCTGGTGCATAGGCGCGGCCGTCAGCAGCAAGTACGCTCACTCGCCCGGGCACTCTCTTGCCACGCTCATCTCGCACACTCAGCTTGAGGTGGCCGACCTCCCTTAAATAATGCCGTTGCGTGGCGTTGATGCGAATTCGCGCGCCGCCAACGACCTCCTCAACCCAGAGCGACGTATTGCCCTCTTCGTTGCTGATGTAGCCAACGTGGCTGCCATCGGGCGAAAATCGTGCTTGGGTACGATCGAACTCCCCAAAGGTCAACGGGAATGGCGAGGCACCCTGTATAGTGGTCAACCAGAGCTGTTGCCACTGGCGGCCATGATAACTGCTGAACAGAACCCGGCGGCCATCGGGTGCGACCTGTGGCTGCGCACGCCACTCGGTTTCTTCACTAAAGACTTTTTTCAAATCTTCGGGCGCGTTGATTGACACTGACCAAATGTCGCCAGTACCGTAGGCCACTTCGCGATTCGACACGAACAGCAGGCGCTGACCATCAGGCGTCCATGACGGGTTGATCGCGTGATCAGTGGGCGCGTAGTAG
>QHPD01000090.1 GCA_003218975.1 Verrucomicrobiota bacterium | reverse complement strand
TCTGCTTGAATCTGGATCAAACGCGAAATCCGTTCGCGCTTGTTCGTGCGCGGATTGTAAACCGTGTCGCCCTTGCTCAGCGTGCCAGAATACACACGGAAAAAAACCAGCTTACCGACAAACGGATCGCTCCAAAGTTTGAAGGCCAGCGAGCAAAAATTGCCGTTGTCATCCGTCGGCACTTCCACCGGCTGACCGGTATCTGGGTCTTGGCCTTTGGCCGGGGGAATGTCGAGCGGGCTCGGCAGATAATCGACGACCGCGTCTATCAAATACTGCACGCCGATGTTTTTCAGTGCCGAGCCGCCGATCACTGGCACGAATTTGTTGGCGATCGTTTGCCGCCGAATTCCAGCCTTTAACAGTTCCGGCGTGACCGGCTTTTCATGGATGACGGCCTCGGCGACGTCGTCATCGAT
>QHPD01000089.1 GCA_003218975.1 Verrucomicrobiota bacterium | reverse complement strand
GATGTTCGCTGCCTAGCGGCAACAAAATCGGCCACGCATTTGCGCCGAGTTTTTTGTGGATGCTATCCACCGACATCTCGAAGTCCGCACCGACGCGGTCCATTTTGTTGATGAACGCCAGGCGCGGCACGTTGTACTTGGTCGCCTGCCGCCAGACTGTTTCAGATTGGGGCTGCACGCCCGCCACGCCGTCGAAAACCGCAATCGCGCCGTCGAGCACGCGCAAAGAACGCTCTACCTCGGCCGTAAAATCCACATGGCCGGGTGTATCGATAATGTTGATACGCTGCTTGATGCCTTCGAAAATTTTGTAAACGCCCTCTTCTTTGCGTTGCGCCCAGGTGCAGGTTGTCGCGGCCGACGTAATCGTGATCCCGCGTTCGCGCTCCTGCTCCATCCAGTCAGTGACCGTGGTGCCTTCATGCACCTCACCCATTTTGTGGATCATGCCGGTGTAAAACAAAACGCGCTCGGTGATCGTCGTTTTCCCGGCGTCGATGTGCGCGGCGATGCCGATGTTCCGTGTTCGCTCGAGCGGAAATTTGCGATTCGGCGAATTCGGACTCTTCGCGGGCGCCTTTTTCTGTTCCATGATCGCCGTCGCCATAATCGTTACCACCGGAAATGCGCAAACGCGCGGTTTGCTTGCGCCATTTTATGTGTGTCTTCGCGTTTCTTGATCGCGTTTCCCTGGCCTGCGGCAGCGTCTTTTATCTCCTGAGCCAGCGCGTCGGCCATTGAGACTCCTTTGCGATTATCCGCGTATTGGACGATCCAGCGAGTAGCGAGAGAAATTTGGCGCGCGGGCGTCACTTCCATCGGTACTTGATACGTCGCCCCACCGACCCGGCGCGATTTTACTTCCAGTCGCGGACGAACATTTTCGATCGCTTTGTTTACTACTTCCAGCGGATCGACAGAATCAGAGCCCGCGCGCGATTTGTCGATCGCGGCGTACACAATACGCTCCGCGAGCGATTTTTTGCCGCGCTTCATCACCGTCGTGATGAGACGCGCCACCGCCGGACTCCCATAGCGAAAATCGATGCGTTCCTCTTTTTTGTAAACTTTTTTCCGTCGCGACATTGTCGATCTTTCTGTCCAAAATTATTTCTTTTCGGCTGCGGCTTCTTTCGTTGCTGCCTTGGGCGCAGCCTCTCTCGCTGCGCCACCTCCGCCAGCACCAGCTTTCGGGCGTTTAGCCCCATATTTGGAGCGACCGCGCCGGCGTGCATCCACGCCTAGCGCGTCGAGCGTTCCGCGCACGATGTGATAGCGCACGCCGGGTAAATCTTTCACCCTTCCGCCGCGCACGAGCACGATCGAGTGCTCCTGCAAATTATGCCCCTCGCCCGGAATGTAGGCAATCACTTCCTGGCCATTCGTCAACCGCACTTTTGCCACTTTGCGCAAAGCGGAGTTCGGCTTCTTCGGCGTGCGCGTCATCACTTGCACGCACACACCGCGGCGCTGCGGACAACCGACCAGCGCCGGCGATTTCGATTTCATCGACACTTTCCGTCGTCCTTTGCGAATCAATTGATTAATCGTGGGCATTTTCTAAAAACAAAGCGCCGCCAAAACCTCGTAGTCCCGGCGACAAAAAACCCGCCCCAGGCGGCGCAACAACTTCTTCACGCGCCTGATGCGGTGAATCGCGACTATATAGGGAAAATCCCGATGCGCAAAGAATTATTTTGCGCGCCCAAACCTCGAGACATCAATTGAGAATGTACGCAAATTTTGAATAGGGTAGCGCACGCGTCCCGCGTGTTGGTTCCGACGTCGCGCCGAAACGGACTTTCCTTGTCACAATCACGAGCACGCCGCGGCCGCGTAACGACGACTCATGGAATGATCATGAGTGCGCAGTTCGTTTAGCAATCAGTAACGCTCTTTTTGATAGGAGCCGTGGAAATGTTTTTCCTGCCCGCCGACGCGGAACCAGATGTCCTGACGCAATGGATCGTCCCGCACAATGTCGGAAGGCCCGACATCGTATCGGCCCGTCACGTTCCCATTCTGGTCGTACAAAGTAATGTGATATCCGTGGAGCGGCGCTGGTGTCGGCTGAACCGGAGCGGGCGCCGGAGGATTGGTCGAGACACATGCGGCCAGGCCGGTGAGGCAAACAAGCCAGACAACGATTAATCTTCGATAGCGGAGCATACGACTCCTCCTTGCCGCATCAGTTGATCGAGCGTGTCATACGGCAAAAAGGCGCAGCCGTTTATTCCCCAGCCTGGTCCCCAGGAGTTCGCCATCAGAAATGCGTCCTGGTCAGGACTAAAACCGAAAAGCAGATAAGCATGTCCCGTCGATCCGGGATTGCCAGTCAACCGCATCACTCCGTTTGTCGGCTGTCCCATGCCGGGAAACCACTTGGAGCCGACCACCACCGGGCCGCGCGTCAGGACGAAACGCAATGTCTCGTCGGCGTTGCTCGCCCACCGATAGTCGCTCGTGATCAGATTTCGTTCGCCGAGGGCTTTGAATCCAGCACGAACACTTGTCCCGCTGTTTGTTCCTTCGTTGCCGGGAAATTCGTCAATCTCCTGAGCGCGACGCCAGAGCGCAATCGCATCTATGGAATGACTCATGATCGGCGCCGCCAGAATGAAGTGCGCGCAGGCATGACCGACACAGGAGTTTGTGCTGCCCTGGTTGAGCAAATGCGCTGGCAATTGCCAGACCTTTTCTTTCGAGCGTGGATCGTCAACCGCTCCTATGACGGTGCCAAGTGGGAAATTATCGTCACGCGGGTCAGGTTCCTGAACGAAACCAGTGCCAACAACTGCCCCATCCACCAAAACGTGGCCCTCGGCCAGAACGGGTGTTTTGCCGACCGAACGCCTGGCTTTTTTCCAGATTGGATGTGAAGCGGGCGTGACTCGCTTTTGCGGCTTTTCCTTTTTCGTCGTGGCCGTTCTCTTTGTTTTCCGTTTCGGCATTTGCTTCGGCGGTTGTTTGCTTTTTCCTACCAAAAAGTTATCCGGGCTGGCAAACGATTTTTTTTGCGGCTGTGGCACACGTGCGCGACCCAGACATTGTGCGAAGCTGACGCCGCGATGTTCGAGCATCTCGCGCAGGATCGATAACCGAAAGCCGCGCTGTGGCCGTTTGACGACAAGGCGTGTGTGGTCTGTGGCGCCCCACGGCATACGAATGGCTTCAGGAAAGAGCCCATCGGGCCGAGCAAAAGAGGATTGCTGGTTGCGCCGTTACGCATAACCTGCCGTAGCGCAGCATGAAGATTGGTTTTGCTCAAATTAACCCGACCGTAGGGGATTTGAGAGGCAATTGCGAATTGATCATCGGCGCTTACGAGCGTCTTGCAGCTGCGGGCGCGGAACTGATTCTGACGCCGGAACTGGCCATCAGCGGATATCCGCCGCAGGACCTCGTCTTTAAATCGCGTTTTGTCTCGGAGAATCTTGCGATCCTGGAAAAACTTCACTCTCGCGTCGGCGAGGCAGCGTTGCTCGTGGGTTTTGTCGATCGCAATGAAGGACGTGGCAAGCCGTTTCATAACGCGGCCGCTCTCCTGGAGCGCGGCAAACCGCTGCGCAAAGCGCACAAGTCGCTTCTGCCGACCTACGATGTTTTCGATGAAGATCGCTATTTCGAACCGGCCAGCCGCGTTGAGCCTTTTGACGTGCACGGCAAAAGAATCGGCGTGACGATCTGCGAGGATATTTGGACCGAACATTATCTGCCGCGACCGCTATACGATATCGAGCCGGTGCGCGGCCTGATCGAGCAGGGCGCGGAGATTATCGTCAATTTAAGTTCATCGCCGTTTACGCTGCACAAACCAGCGGTCCGTTACGAGATGGTCGCGGGTTCGGCACGCACGCATCGCCGTGCCATTTGCTACTGCAATGTCGTCGGCGGCAACGATCAACTGCTGTTCGACGGCAATTCCATTGCCGTGAATTCAGCGGGGAACTTGATCGCGCAACTGGGCGCATTTCACGAAGACGAAGCGGTCGTCGATACGGATTCCACCGCTGCGATCGAGTTCCGTGAAGGCAAAACGCCGGAGGTCCTTTTCGCCGCGCTTTCCCTCGGAGTTCGCGATTATTTCCGCAAATGCAACTTTCATTCTGCCGTGGTCGGCCTCAGCGGTGGCGTGGATTCTGCGGTCACCGCCGTCATCGCAGTCGATGCACTCGGTGCGGAAAACGTGACCGGAGTTTCCATGCCCAGCCCCTACTCCTCGCGCGGCAGCATCGACGACGCGCGTGCGCTCGCGCGTAATCTCGGAATCAAATTCCTGGAGATTCCGATCTCGGACGCGTTCACCGTGTTCAAATCACAGTTCAAGGAAATCTTTAAAGGATTGCCCGAAAACGAGACTGAAGAAAATATGCAGCCGCGTCTGCGCGCAATGACGCTCATGGCGCTTTCGAACAAGTTCGGTCATCTGTTGCTGACGACTGGAAACAAGAGCGAACTCGCGGTCGGCTATTGCACAATTTACGGCGACATGGCAGGCGGGCTCGCTGTAATCAGTGACGTGCCAAAGACCATGGTTTACGAGCTGGCCCGCTGGATCAATTCCGATTATTCGTCGCGATCAGGCCACCAAGGGGACCTCATTCCAAAATCGACAATCGACAAGCCGCCCAGTGCCGAGTTGAAGCCGAACCAAAAAGATCAGGACACGCTGCCACCGTATGAAATTCTCGATCAGATCTTGCACCTTTACGTCGAAGAAAACCTGAGCGCGCGCGACATCATCGCGCACGGATTCGATGAGAAAACGGTGCGCTGGCTGCAGCGCCGCGTCGATCTCAACGAGTATAAGCGCGAGCAGGCCGCGCCCGGATTAAAAGTGACCAGCCGCGCCTTTGGCCTTGGGCGTAAGATGCCGATCGCGCAAAAGTATGTCGATTAAAGCGCTGTCCGGACGCCGCAGCGTGGAGTCCCTACCAACATCCGGGGCCACAACAAATGCACCGTGCAGGAATCGAACCTGCAATAAAACGCCTGTTTCATAGGTAAATCGCGATTTCCCATCTTGGTTGAGGGTTTTAAAAAGAAAGGCCGGGCGAACAATCTTTGTTGCTGACGCCTATCGCGATGATGGAACGGCGGTTCGTTGTGCGTGCGGACGAAAAGTTGACCGCGTTTCTGGAACTGGAATTGGCGATTAGGCAGGGCTGAAAGCCCGGTTGTTGGGAGCCGATTGGTATCGACCCGTGAATTCTCTATTTCTTCCCCTGTCGATGAAACGTCCCGCTAATATTGCAGACGAGCGGAAAGGGCGTGCCGGGTACAAGCGCGAATCCAGTTTCTGTCAAAGTATTTCCATCCGCTGACAGCTTTAGAATACCACGAGTCCGTCTGGATGTGCTGGCGCGTACGCTAAAGTCTAAGCTGTTGTTTCCCCACTTGGGAGAAATCTCAACGCGCCCCTGTAGGAGTCCTTGGCCGAAGACTAAAGTTTGCCCAGAATCACCAATCTCAATCACTGCGGACTTTTTGACAGGCGACTCACCCCGCTGGCCATAGGGGCCCGCGTGGGTGGGTATCTCGTAAGTTTCCACTCCGACCCATGTCCCGTAAAATCGGGGATCCGGCTGGCCAGCGGAAGCGACCGACAGACCAAGACCGAGCACAAGACTCGTAGCTAGCACGTTTGTTTTCATTCTGCTTTTCATGGGTGGATTCCCCACTCGTAACGAGATTGGGATTCATTTTAGCGGGAAAGCGCAGTGTGATACGAGTGAAACTTCACCACTTTCTGAACTCCCCCGCGTGCTCGTGCGTCTCGATCACGTTGCCAGCTTCATCGTAAACGCGGGTCACAGCATTGTATGAGCTGCTGTAGAACTTGGCGTAGCCGACTGCATCCGGTGTCTGGTCGTACCACAGCCGTCCGAATCGGAGCTATCGGAAAAACTCTGATCGAAAAACGTCTGACTTAGAGCTGAGAGGCTCAAGCCACCGTCTGCGAAACAGCACTCTCGCCGGACAGTTCGGCTTCTGTTTTTCCACTGCCGAGCAGATACAGTTGTCGATAGTGCGAAAAAATAGCCGAGCTCACGCTCGAGAACTCTCGGTAGTTGACACCAAACTCCTTGCACGTCGCTACCACGATCGGATTGAGCTTAGGGTAGTGAACGTGATTGATGTTCGGAAACAGATGATGCTCGATCTGAAAATTCAGGCCACCGAGATACCAGCAAACGAACGGATTTGCGGTCGCAAAATTAGCAGTCGTGATGACCTGATGCCTTGCCCAGCCCCCTTTGATCTGTCTGCTTTCGTCGGGTCCTGGATAGCTTGCGCCTTCGTGAATATGAGCGATTTGAAAAACAATCGAGAGCACGAGGCCTGCGGTCGCCAACGCCACTACGTAACACGCCAAAACAGATTTGACGGGATGAAAAGCAAGCGGAACGGCAAGCGCGTAGAAGGCATGAAACGCTTTGAAAAAATAAAACAGGCCCTGTTCCTTAGCTGTTGGTTTAGTCATCTGCAATGAACAGACTTTGAGCCGAGCCATACGGTCATAATCCCCGCGCCAGATCCAATCGAAGGCGAGGAAAAAATAAAGAGCTGTTGAATAGATAATCTGATAGCGATGATAACCGTGATGTTTCTGCAAAGGAGACATCCGAATGATCGGGCTCTCTTCGATATCTGGGTCCTCACCTGGGACGTTGGTGTAGGTGTGGTGCATGATCGCATGTTTGATGCGATAAAAATTTCCGCTCGCACCAAACAGATCCATTGTGTAATAAAGAGCTTTGCTCAGTTTCGATTTTGCCGTGAAGTTTCTATGAATCGCATCATGCATCACATTGAAACCAAAACCGGCAAGCGTTAGTCCAGCCGCTATACTCAGGAGGACAGCGGTACCGCTCGAAACGTTTCCAAAAACCAAAGTGAAATAAATCGCGATCGCCGAACCCAAGAAGAAAACAGCCTTGCTCCAGGATCTCCAGTCGGCTTTCTGAGAAATCTTGTTCGTCTTAAAATAATCCGCCACACGTGATTTCAGGACGCGCCCAAAATCCGCTCCTTTTCCGTCACCTTTTTCATCGAACGTAATAGCAGCCATCGCTCCCCCGGCTAGTCACTTCCATGTAACTGACGCCACAAACACTGAATCTTAGATTGGAACAATTAATCATAATTGTGTAAAGAATTTTCACCTGTAGTTATGTGGGCGTCATTTGCGCAGGCCCTCCCATACCCCCAGGACCGGCCATCTCTTTGCAACCCTTCAACCCTGCTCCACTGTAATCTTGCAGTCGTGATTTGGTGCGTTCGGGCCAGCTTATTTCTTTAGCTCGATGTCTAGAGCGTGAATTTCATTCTTGCCAATGTGTTCGTCTAGTTAGGCGACATTGAGTTGGCTCTCGGCGACAATGTGGCTGTTGGTGTGATCCTCACCGACAAACTCGATGAGAACGTAGAATGAAGGCACATGACGATAGCGGCGGTATAGTGCTCGCCACGACCGTGCAAGGTAACTAATTGCTGCGGCCGTGCCGGCGTCGGAGAGCCCTCCAAGGTAGAAAACAAAATGGGAGTCGTGACGTAATCGGACAATAAATGCCTGCCTCGTATTAGTAACCGGTGGTAAGCCCGGAAGGATAATCTGCGTGTTCTCAGCGTTAAAGTGGACAGGCGCTTGGAGGTCGTTCTGGATAGCCGTAGAAGCCGTGCTATACGCTGGGGAACCGACAACGATACTTGTGGAAGCGAATGCGACCTGTGCTGGCAGTAGGGGAGCGGGAACCAGTGAGACCACTACATCAGCGAGGAAAATGTTACTAAGCCACGATGGCTGGATACTCCGGCCTGGCAGTAAAACTCTGAACAACGAAGCGACATCGGAACCACTCGATGCCTCCAGATACGATACGGCGCTGCCCCCGAATGATCGAGGTTGGCCATCGGCGCCAATCGCGCCACCGGGCTGAATCTGAAGGTGTGAGAGATAAATAATAAGCTCGCGCGTCTCCGTAAGCCCAAAAAAATCGAAAAGAGGTTTCCTGCGGGAGAAATAATAAAGGAGATAAATCACGCCGAGCGTAAAGAGGGCAAAAAGGAAGTTGGCAACGAGTCCCGAGATGATGTCGCAGATCATGATGAGCGTATGTCGTTAAGAAGAATTCGGCCCCAAAATCTGCAACCAAAGGCAGATAAAACCTGCATGTTCGGTGGTTTTCGTGGGCGGTGGCGGGAGTTATCCGCAGATCCAATTGCGGATGGGTGTGCATAGTGGGCCGATAAGCGGTTAGGGATGTCAATGACCGTTTAAATGTGACCGGCGCTGGAATCAACGTGGCGCAGCGCGTCATGGATTGCGGCGATGCCGGGCATATTCTTTTGTCCGGGCATATAGCGGAAGATTTGACCCAATACCGGCACTGGCAACCGTATTTGCACGATCTTGGCGAGTGTGGGGTGAAGCACGGGCTGAGGATGCACCTGGTTAATCTCTACAAGGACAATCTCGAACCCCGCCTCATCGAGAATCGCGTATTTCGCTGGGGACGATGTCGATCTCAGCGCCGGGCACGGCTGCCTCAGCACGTGCTTTGATTTGTTCCAACGATTCCACGATTACGTGCGCTCGATCTTTGGCGGATGAAAGACATCAGGATTCGCTGGCGGTTCCAAGTCGTGTGCGCCGAACGATGGCACTGGAAACTCACTTGGTTGCGCGGCATTGAGATGCTCGGCCTTGTTAGTGCCGGTCAGTTTCTGGTTGTCGATCTTGCGCTGCAGCTCCATGAACGCGTGTAGCAATGCTTCGGGCCGGGGCGGGCAGCCGGGAATGTAAACATCGACTGGGATATAGCGGTCGATGCCTTTGAGCACGTTGTAGCCTTCTTTGAACGGTCCGCCAGAGATTGCGCAGGCGCCCATGGAAATGACGTATTTCGGGTCGGGCATTTGGTCATAGAGTCGCACAATCTGCGGCGCCATTTTCTTGGTCACCGTCCCGGCCACGATCATCAGATCGGCCTGGCGGGGCGATGGACGGAAGATTTCGCCGCCGAAGCGCGCGATGTCATAGCGCGACGCTGCCGTTGCGATCATTTCAATGGCGCAACACGCAAGACCGAATTGCAGCGGCCAGATCGAGTTCTTGCGTCCCCAATTGTAAAGTTCCTGCATCGAGGTCACCCAGACCCCCTGGCGTTGCAGCTCGCTGCGAAGCCCTTCGTCGATTTGCTCGCTCATTCTTCCTTCATCACTCCCTTTCCCTGATTACTCCATTACTCCGTTGTTGGCTTCACCTCGCCCAATTTAGCACCCTTTTCTCCATGCCCAAACGAGTCCCTCAATTAGCAGCAACAAGAAAACTAGTATCGTGCGAACGGCCACAGTAATCAGTGTCAATCTGTGGCGTTCACTTCTTCTCGTTCCACTTTAGAACGACGCCGTGCATCACACCGCCGATCTCCAATAGCTTTTCCTTGTGATGCACCATATCAGCGCGCGTGAATCCAGTGATGGCGTAATCCTTGCGCAGAAAAATCGCCTGCTCCGGACAGACCTCCTCGCACATCCCGCAGAAAATGCAGCGAATCATGTCGATATCGAATTCCTCTGGATATTTTTCGACTTTGGCGAACCGGTCTGTCGAAGGAATCTCGCCTGGAATAATTTTGATCGCGCGCGGCGGACAGATGAATTCGCATAGCTGACAGGCAACGCAGCGCACACGCCCGTCCGAATCCCGCACAAGCGCGGGCGCGCCCCGATAATGGTCCGGCAGGCTGCCGTCCCATTTTTCCTCGGGATATTGCATCGTGATCTTGGTGCGCCCGAGCA
>QHPD01000008.1 GCA_003218975.1 Verrucomicrobiota bacterium | reverse complement strand
GCTGAACGATCCCAAGATCAAGGAATACGAAGTCGCGCTCGACCCGCTCAACGCCGAGCCCACGAATCCTGTGATGGATCGGCCGCACTTTTTTCCCCTGCCGGTCACTGACAAAATCGCGACGATCGAGAAGGAAGACGTCGAGCGAGCGACGATGTTTCTGCCGACGCACAGCGCGTATTTCGCCAGCTATTTCACCATCACTGGCCTGCACGGCATGCACGTGCTCGGCGGTGTGCTGGTGTTCATTTACATGTGGCTGCCGGTCAGCAAAAAACTTTACCAGCGCAACCCAGAGCATCTGGCTAATCGCGTCGAGGTAAGCGGCCTTTTCTGGCACTTTGTCGATCTGATCTGGATATTTGTGTTCCCGCTCTTTTATCTGCTCTAAGCCATGAATAATCCGCCTGATATTTCGCAAGACCCCAAGGAATACGAGGAATACGCGCACGGCATACAAAAGCACGTTAGAGGTTATTTGATGGTCGGCGCGCTCCTGCTCACCTTTACCGCTGTCACGGTTGCTCTTTCCTATGTCGATTTCGGAACGCGCAAAGCCAACATCGGCATCGCTATGTTGGTGGCGACGTTGAAAGCGGGAGCCGTCGCCGCGGTTTTCATGCATCTTGCGGCGGAAAAGCGCCTCATCTACCGCATCCTCATTTTCACCGGTTTTTTTGTGCTGGGCCTTTTCTGGCTTATATTTTTGGCGTGGTACGACTACCCGGTCGTCCATTAGATGTCGCTTAAAGCTTTCCATATTGTTTTCATCATTTTCTCGACGCTGCTTGCGCTGGGAGTTGGGGCGTGGTGCATCTGGGTCGATCTCGTTGAGGGCACGCCGATTTATCTTGCCGGCGCAATCGCGTCGTTTGTGGCCGCGGTTGCGCTGATCGTTTACGGCGTCTGGTTTTACAGGAAAATGAAACGGCTTCGCATCATCACATGAAAGCGAAGATTCTATCGATCCTGCTTTTGTTTATCTTTTCGCCGGTTGGGCAAGCGCTGGCATGTCCGTTTTGCTACGGCGCAAAAGATGGAAAATCGACCGAGCACATGACGGTGGCGCTTTGGTTTCTTTTTGGCGCCGTCATGTCGGTATTCGGCGGAATCGGGGCATTCAGTTTTCATCTTTGGCGGCATGGGCGCACGCCAACCGAGCCTTATCAGGAGCTCACCGAGGAAGATCTGAGCAAGTATGAGTAGCCTCGCGCTCATCAATGAATTCCTGGGCCAGCCGCCCAACGCCTCCTCGCACGGATATCAAATCGATCACATCCTCGAGTTCTGCCACTGGTTCATGGGTGCGCTCTTCCTTGGTTGGTCGGCGTTTTTTATTTTCGTGCTGATTCGGTTCCGGCGACGCCGCCAGCCGGGTGCGGATCACCGCGGTGTGAGGAGCGGCATCTCGACGCATCTGGAATTCTCCGTCGTCTTGATCGAGGCTGTGCTCCTGCTCGGGTTCGCGATTCCGCTTTGGGCAAAGCGGGTGAACCAGTTTCCGCCAGGCAAAGAGGCGCTGGTCGTCCATGTGATCGCGCAGCAGTTCAGTTTTAATTATCAGCTGCCTGGATCTGATGGACAATTTGGCCGGCGCGATATTCGCTTTGTAAGCAACTCAAATCCGATTGGCCTCGATCCAAACGATCCTGCCGGGAAAGACGATATCGTGACGACTGGCGAACTTCATGTGCCCGTGAATCGCCCAGTGATTGCCGAGCTTTCCTCAAAGGACGTGATCCACGATTTCTTTTTGCCGAGCATGCGGATCGCAGGCGACGCAATTCCCGGTTCGCTCATTCCGATCTGGTTTACGCCGATCAAGACCGGAACCGACGAAGTGATTTGCGGCCAGCTTTGCGGTCTGGGCCATTACGGAATGAAAGGCACGCTAGTGGTGGATACGCCGCAGGATTACCAGGCGTGGTTGAAGGAGCGCGCCGAACTCGCCGGCGGTACGCAAGGCGCTGCGCCTTCGCCATCGCCAGGTGCGCAGCAGCCTCAAAACAAACCGCCTGCACCCGTCGCGTCCCCAAGTCCCAGCGGGTAGTCTACTCTTCTGTGGCGGCGGTCTCAGGCCCGCCGCAGTGGTCGCATCTTCCTCGTATCGGGCCCGTTATCCGTAACCGTGGCTGAATTGATCTGGAACAGTACGGCGGTCAGAGACCACCGCTACAACAAGTGGCTCAATCGTTTCGCGTGGCTCACGTGCGTCGCGACGCTCTTCCTCATTTGCAGTGGCGGGATGGTCACGAGTAAAAACGTCGGGCTCGCTGTGCCCGATTGGCCGACCACCTTCGGCTACAACATGTTCTTATTTCCCGTATCAAAATGGGTCGGCGGAATCTTGTTTGAGCACACTCACCGTTTAATGGGATCGCTCGTTGGATTTCTGACGATCATTCTCGCGATGTGGCTTTGGCTCAGCGAAGATCGGCGATGGGTGCGCAACCTTGGCGTGATCGCGCTCGCGGGCGTGATCTTGCAGGGAATTCTCGGTGGCCTTCGCGTTACCATGATGAAGGATGAAATCGGAGTCTTTCACGCCTGTGTTGCGCAGGCATTTCTCGGGCTGCTGGTGGTGATTGCACTGGTGACGACGAAATTTTGGCGGGCGCTCGAAAATCAGCCACTCGACACACAAGACTTCACGCCGACCAAGACGCTCGCGATTGCAATCACGATTGCGATTTACGTGCAGCTTGGTCTCGGGGCGACGATGCGCCATCAACATCGTGACCTGTCGATTCTCGATTTTCCCACGGCAAACGGCGCGTGGATACCGGACACGAGCGTAACTGCGCTTGCAAAGATTAACGCGTGGCGCGACGCCCGGGGTTTATCGGATGTGACTGCATTCCAAATCTGGTTGCAAATGGCGCACCGGTTCCTCGCGTTCATTATCGCCATAGCGGTGATCGCGTTTTGTCTTCGCGTCCGGAGAGATGCGCCGCGCTTTGTTGCGCTAAAGCGATTGTCGATCTTCTGGGTCGCGGTGATCGCTTGCCAGATTGCGCTCGGCGCCTCGACGATCTGGAGTAACAAAGCAGCCGATGTGGCCACGGCGCATGTCGCACTCGGTGCGGTCATGCTATCTTTTGGCGTGAGCATTTCTGCGATTTGCTGGCGAGTCGTGGCGGGGTCGCGGCATGGCGCACCAAACGTCAGTCCGGCTCGGACCGGTCGCGCCCTACCAAAACCCGCATGAAAACGGCGGCGCTTGAAAATGTGAATCTTGCGCCGTCGCGCAATCGTGTAGTTGCCGATCTCGCCGAGCTCGTCAAAGCGCGACTGACGCTCCTTGTTCTGCTTACGACCGCGGTCGGTTTTTATCTCGGATCGGAATCGCCGATCGATTACATGGCGCTGTTTCATGTTGTGTTTGGAACAGCGGCAGCAGCAGCGGGCGCAGCGGCGCTCAATCAATGGTGGGAACGCAGAGCCGATGCGCTCATGCGTCGCACGAGGACACGCCCGATTCCGGCGGGGCGAATGCCGCCACTGCAAGCACTCACGCTTGGCGTCATCCTATCGGTTTTTGGAATTGGATATCTGGCGACTGTTTGCAATGCGCTAAGCGCGGCGCTAACAGCGATAACGATCGCGATTTACATTTTTGCTTACACTCCCATGAAGCGCGCAAGCACCGCGAACACCGCGGTGGGCGCAATTCCCGGTGCGATTCCGCCTATGATCGGCTGGGCGGCTGCGCGTGGAAGCATCGGCGCGGGCGCATGGACTCTCTTCGCGATCGTGTTTTTGTGGCAACTGCCGCACTTCTTCGCCATCGCGTGGATGTACCGCGAAGACTATTCGCGTGCCGGCTTTCGCATGATTTCAAGCAATGACCGCAGCGGCGAGCGCAGCGCCAGCCAGAGCGTGTTTTTCTGTATCCTGCTGCTGGTGATAGCAGGTCTGCCGGCGTTTCTTGGAATCGCGAGTTTTGTTTATCTGGCAGCCGAACTTGTGCTTGGCGGTCTGTTTGTGGCCGTTGCGATGCGGTTTTTGCAGATGCGGACCGCGGGCGCAGCGCGTTCATTGTTCATCGCATCGATTGCGTATCTACCACTGTTGCTCGGCGCGCTCGTTCTGACGAAATCATGAACACCACGTCTGCGACAATGAATCAGACGCCGTCCCGGAGCGGCGTCGCTTGGAAGGTGACGCTGATCCTGATTCCACTCGTCACTTTGGGACTGTTACTGTGGCTGCGTAACGTCGAAGTGGCGGCTCTGCGCCAGCGCACTGTTTCCTCTTACGGCACAGTCCCCTCTTTTCAGTTCATCAATCAGAACGGACAGCCGTTTGGTTCAGCGCAATTAGCCGGCAAGATTTGGATCGCCGATTTCATTTACACGACCTGTCCGGGGCCGTGCCCGATGATCAGCAGCCGAATGAGCGAGCTGCAAAAGCCCTTGGAAAAAACCGATGTGCAGCTGGTCTCGTTCAGTGTGGATCCGGAGAAAGACACGCCGGAGGTTCTGCGCAGCTACGCTGAGAGATTGCAGGCTGAGCCGGGCCGCTGGGATTTTCTCACCGGGCCGAAATCTGCGATTTACAAACTTTCCCATGACGGCTTCAAACTTGCGGTCTCCGACGGCAGCGATGCCCAGGGAATTCCGGTGCACAGCACGCGGATGGTGCTGGTGGATCGACATGGTCAAATCCGCGGCTATTACGATGCGACCGAGCCCGAGGCGGTCACTAAACTGCTTGCCGATACGAACCATTTGCGCGAGCAACCAAAATAATTGTAGGGCGTTTGTGTCAAACGCCTTTCGGGTTACCCCACAGGCTCCGGACCGGCGCTTGGCCCTTCGTCGCAAGCCATTCGCAGATAGTCGCGATATTCGTTCTTCGGCAATCCGTCGATGATCTTGGCGAGATCGGTTTGGGTGATGAAACCCATGCGGAGTGCGACCTCCTCCAGGCAGGCGATTTTTAAACCCTGCCGATGCTCGATGGTGGCGATGTAATTGCTTGCCTCAAGCAAAGTCGTGGTGGTGCCGGTATCGAGCCACGCCATGCCGCGGCTGAGCAGCTTCACGTTTAGCTCGTTGCGCTCGAGATAAAGCAAATTCAGATCGGTGATCTCGAGCTCGCCGCGAGCTGATGGACGCAGCGTCCGGCAAAGATCGGCAACGCGCTCGTCGTAAACGTAAAGCCCGGGCACGGCGAAATGGCTTTTCGGCTGCGTCGGTTTTTCTTCGAGACTGATGGCTTTGCCTTCGGCGTCGAACTCGACCACGCCATAGCGCTCCGGGTCGCGAACTTGATAGCCGAAAATGCATGCTCCTTGCTCGATGGCAAGTGCGTCGCGATAGAAGTCGAGCTTCCCGTAGAAGATATTGTCGCCAAGAATGAGCGATGCGCCTGAGTCGCCGATAAATTTCGCGCCGATCAAAAAAGCCTGGGCGATTCCTTCCGGTTTCGGTTGCTCGGCGTACTCGATGCGAATGCCCAGTTGCGCGCCGTCTCCCAAATAATTGCGGAGCATTGGCAAATCCTTCGGTGTCGTGATGATGAGCACCTCGCGTAGGCCGCCGAGCATCAAAGTCGCCAGGGGATAGCAGATCATCGGTTTGTCGTATATCGGGAGGAGCTGTTTGCAGACGATTTTCGTCAGCGGATATAGACGTGTTCCCGCGCCACCGGCGAGAAGAATGGCCTTCTTCATTTTGGATTTTCGATTTTTGATTTTCGATCGATGCAGCTCCAGCGCGCGAGCAATTCTGCCCATTCATGCCAGAAACGTGCCCTAGTGGTCAAACCGATCCCGGTGTTGCGAGTGATCAGCCCGAGCGCCTTCCGCGGGGCAGAACGGAATGTCGTCTTATCAACAAGGAATGAACCGCTGCGTTGATGCAGCAGTTTGCGATTGCACAAACGAGCCGCCACACACTCTGACAACGCGTCTTGGATCCAGTTTCGGGGTAATTCTGGCCGCGGCTCAATAGTGGCGCTCACCGTAACATTGAGGAGTTTTTTTAACATGAGCGCACAGACCAGCGCACGGGAACTTGTGGCGTGGACGTGCGAAATTTTTTTCTCCCGGAGCAGTCTGCGCAGCACCAAAGCAAAACGCGCCTGCCGCAAAAAGATTGCGCTTGGCGCTCGGGTACTCTGCTGTGCTCGTTCTTCTTCCAATTTTTGCGCGAGCACGGTGTTTGCCCGCCATTCCGCCTCTATTACCATCGCATCCGGCAGAAATTCGAGCGACGGCGCTATTTGTTCCATTGCTCGACTGAACCGAGCCCCGGAATTCAATTCGCATACGAACGGGACGATTGGCACCTTGCGTCGCTTCATTTCCTCAAGCTCGCGTTCGAGAAGCGGCAAATCTTTATCGGGCCAGCGATCGACCAGATACGCAGTCTGACGCGCTGTTGTAGCCGCTTCGCTCTGCGAAGCGCGTCGCTGATGCGATTTGACCGCGGCGGCAGATGATGTCTCGAAGAGCTTGAGCAGCGGCATGACGGTGTGCTCAATTCGGAAATGCTGCTCAATCCGCGCGCGTCCGGCACGACCGTAACGCAATCGTAATTCAGCGTCGCGCAGCAACTGCTCAAGCGCTTGAGTCAGCGCCGTCGTGTCGCCGGGAGAAACTAATATGCCGGTCTGGCCATGCATGACTAATTCCGGAATTCCGGCAAGCCGACTGGAAACTACGGGGAGCGCCGAGGCCATGGCTTCGAGGATCACGGTTGGAAAAACGTCGCTTGCCCCCTGAGCGTCGATCACAGAAGCGAGCGCGAAAATGTCCGCCGCTTGAATTTTTTCCAATACCGCCCGTTGCGGCAGAGAACCGAGCAGATTGAATCGCGACGAGAGATTCAACATGTCGATCTTTGCCCCGAGCCTATCCCGTAGCGGGCCGTCGCCAATGATATCGCAGACGAAATCGAATCCTCGACGCGCAAGCTCGGCGCAAGCGTCGATGAGATGCTCGAACCCCTTGAACGCGACGAGCCGGCCCACGCTGATGATGCGCGGCATGGGATTTGTGGTGCCCTGAGCCGGCGTCGGAAAATGTTCGAGATCGATTCCGTTGTAAACGCGATGAATTTTCGCGGCGGAATCCGGACAGCGCTCGCAAAGAAGCCCCCGACTGTAATCGGTCTCAGCCGCGACGAACTCCGCGGCAGCGCAGATCTCGCGAAGGAGATCGTCGCTGCCGAGGTCTTTCATAAAATCTTGCCCATGCGCCGTGACGCTGAACGGAATGCCCGAAATTTCTTTCAGGAAAAGTGCAGTGTGCGCTGCGCGATTGGCGAAGTGAACGTGTACATGATCGACGCCCTTATGCGTAAAGAAGTCTGCGAAATAGAGGGCATTGCGTGCGCGCTGCTCTGCCTTGACCCCCGGCCCGTATTTGCGCTCGTGTTGCTCGACCAGATCGCGCGGCCATCTACCGGCGATTTTCGCGTTTTCTTCTGAGATTCTCAGAATTTCTTGCGGCGACGCGTAATGAACGGGAGCGCGAAGCCGGGAGATATGTTCATGGCGCAGACTCGTAAGAGGCGGATAGACCGAGCCGATCTCAAGTTCGAGGCCGCGCCGCTCCAGCGCCAGCATCTCAGCATCGCAAAACGTTTGCGAAATGACCGGATACCTGGAGTAAAGATAACCGAGCCGCACAGCTTACAATTGCGGATTGCGGATTGCGGACTGTGGATGCAATCCTCGGAAAGTGAATCGGGGATAACTCTTTTCCAATCGGAAATCCGCGCTTCGCAATCCGCAATTCACGAAAACTGGACGTCTTTGCCAGGATCCATCTCGAAATCCAGCGCCAGGGAATCCTCGGTGTTCGGCTTGATGATTTCTTCCGTGAACTTTACGAAGATCGGGTCTTCGCGAAAAATGGCGTACTTGTCCATCGACTCAAAATCGATGGCGATGAAGAACGGCCAGGGCAATTCCGGGTCAATTCGTTTCCCGCATTTGATGCTGAGAACCTCAGGAATTTTCAGGAGCTGCATCCGGGCGTTCATCATCATCGCCTCTACCCGGGCGGGGGTGACCTCGGACTTAAGTTTGTAGAGGACGATATGATGAACCATGAGGGTAAAGCTATTAGGCGGTTCCAGCGGGCCGCGCAAGTGCGAATCAGGAACTCCGAGGCGAATCTATCTACCGACCCCGAAATTTTTCGGGAGTTGGCTCGCCATTGTGATCGAAGGCCATAAGCAATAAACGTTCGTGTAAATGTTGCCCCGCTTCAATCGGCGAAGGACTTTGGCAGATTTATGGCGAACGCTCGCGTGCGCCGGTCTCAGAGTTTTTCGGGGCAAGAACCTTTTGCACGAGCGCTTCGAAGCGAGGGTCGCCATGCAACGGATCCAGCATAGGATCCACTTTGATACCAACGATCTCCGGGCCGGAGCGATCGCGGTAAGCGCGCTCGAGCCAGTCAATGGCCTTTGCCTTTTCGCCAAGTGCCATGTGCATGATTGCGAAACTGTAGTTTGCCACGTATCGTTTTGTCGCAAGTCGCTCCAGTTGACTAAGAATTTTGATCGCTTCGTCGCGCTGACCGAGTTTTGCGTCCGCTTGACCAACGAGAGCGAGCACAAATGGATCCTCGTCCAATTCGGCGGCTTTTTTGTATTCGGCGATGGCTTCCGGGAGCTGCCCCTTCAACTCCAGCGCTTCGCCGAGATTCCAGTGGGCGAAGTAAAAGCGCGGATCCATCTCGATCGTTTTGCGCAGCTGTGTAATGGCTTCATCATAACGCCGGGCCGCAACAAAGGCCCCGCCGAGATCCGCATTGATAATCAACGACAGCGGGTCGAGCTGTTGTGCGCGTTTGAGTTCGGCGATCCCTCGATCGAATTCGCCGAGGCACGTCGGCGGCCCTGATCCGTACCAATGATGCGCAGTGGCATAATTCGGATTTAATGTAATCGCCCGTTTGAATTCCCTGGTCGAGCCCGCAAAATCAAAATCATAAAACAACAGAATTTGCCCGAGCGATGTGTGCGCTTCGGCTGAGGTGTCGTCAATTTCCAGCGCCCTCTTTGCAGCTGCCTTTGCCTGTGGAAGAGAATCTGAGGGAGACGCAGCACCGAAAGCTGAGAGAAGCAGGTAAGAATCAGCCAGGCCGGCATATGCGAGCGCGTAATTCGGATCCTTTGCGATCGCCTGATTGAAATACTCGATCGCTTTTCGCAAATCTGCGCCCGTCCGTTTGTTCCAAAAAAATCTGCCCTTGAGATAAAGCTCGTAAGCCTGCGTATTCTCCGTCGGCTTCATCGACATCATCTGTTCTTCCGAACCAGTGAGTTTCGCGCGTAACGTTTCCGCGATTGTTTTGGCGATGTCGCTTTCCACCGCGAAAATGTCGGTCAGCTTCCGGTCGTAAATCTCTGCCCAAAGATGGGCATCGCTCGTCGCGTTGATTAACTGCACGCTTACACGGACCTGATCGGCGACTTTCTGCACACTCCCTTCCAGAATATTGGAGACTCCGAGTTGTTTCGCGATTTCACGCAAATTGTCGGGCGTACTTTTATACTTTTGCGTTGAGGTGCGCGAAATAACTTTGAGGTCAGCGATCTTCGCCAGTCGCGAGAGGATTTCATCTTGAATACCTTCAGCGAAATAGGCGTTCTCTTGGTCCCGGCTAAGATTGTCGAACGGCAGCACCGCAATCGATTTTTCCGGTGATGCCGGGCCTTCACTTTGTTTCGAACTTGTATAACGCCCGAGGAAAAAAAGACTCACCGAGATTGCGGCGGCAACGATCACGACATAAATCCACGCGCGGCGCCTGGAACCGCGAGTCGGTGCGGCATCGGCCACTTCAGTTCGCTTCAATCCTTCCGGTGTCAGTTCGAAGGCCCACGCAATGATTACGGCGACCGGAAATCCAATCACTACGAGCAGCACAACCAGTCTGACCGTCCAATTCGGAATTTCAAAAAACGGGAAAACCTGCGTGGCGATCTGAATGAGCAGCCACGCCACAACGCCATATGCGATCGCGACCTTGTAAACATTGCGTCGCTTCAGCTCGGCGAGGAAGTTGGAGAGATTCACAGCATCCCTAGTCTCGATCTTATCATCGGCCCGGCGCGGCGAGTCAAATTGTAGTCACGACGTCAGTGGGACGCACAATGTTACCATCCCTACATTCGGACTCGGTCACACTGGAAACGTCTTGATGCAAGCGGGCCACATATTTAGCATCGGCCAAATCATCGACAGGGAGGAAGACATGGTAACGCGTCGCCAGTCCTTGAAGCGCTTGGTTGGTGTTGCCGCGGCAACAATCATCGCACCAATGATCAACCGCGGCTGGTTTCAGCTCTTCGCCGAGAATACGACCAAATATTCCGCCCGCGCTGTCGATCTGGTTCAGCGCAGCACGGTGGTGGATATGCTTAACCCCTTCACGCTGCTTGGAGTTTTGGCTCCCTTAAAGGGAGACAAGCGCCCGACTTGGTTCACGAATCCTGAGACGTTCACTGCCGCCGATTTTCAGCGCTTCAAAGATTCAAGAATCGACGTGATGCATGTCGGGGTCGGCACAGTTGGACCGAATGCCTACGATCAGGTGACGTCATTCATCTCATATTGGAACGGATTCATCGCGCATCACACCGACAAACTGATGCGCGTTGATGACGCGCAGAGTATCGATGCCGCGAAAGGCGCCGGCAAAATCGGGATCATCCTCGGCTTGCAAAACTCGGAACATTTTCGCACTCCGGACGATGTCGATCATTTTTACCAGCTTGGGCAGCGCATATCGCTGCTAACTTATAATAGCCGCAATTTGATCGGCAACGGGAGTACCGAACGACACGACGACGGCATCAGCGATTTCGGCCTTAGCATTATCCAACGCATGAACAAAATGAAGATGGCAGTGGATGTGGCGCATTGCGGCGACCGCACCACGCTCGAAGCATTCGATATTTCAAAAGCGCCCGTCCTCATCACTCACGCCAATTGTCGGGCGCTCAATCGGGACCAGCCCCGTTGCAAAACCGACGAAGCGATTCGCAAAATGGCGGAGAAAGGTGGCGTCATGGGTATCACTGGCGTCCGCAATTTCGTCTCTGCCCGGGAACCGACTACAATAGAGAACGTGCTCGATCATTACGACCACGTCGCGAAGCTGGTCGGCGTCGAGCACGTTGGCGTCGGCAGCGACATCGATCTCGATGGCTACGACGCGCTCCCGGAGGATTATAAGAAATGGTTAAGGGGCCTCTACAAGTCCAGTTACGCGTTCCGCGACAAAATGGACACCGATGGCGTGAACCATTACAAGCGAATGTTCGACATTACTGACGGTCTCATTCGCCGCGGTTACTCCGATGCCGACATCGAACTCATCCTCGGCGGGAATTTCCGTAGAGTCTTGGGACAAATCTGGAACACCAAAGTTTGATCATCCGCGTGTGGCACTGGGAATTTTCAACAGTCGCTATTACATTGTTAAGTGCCGTTTCAGCTCAAATCGAACTACAAACCGCGTGGCGACCAGGGACAGGCGATCGCCAAGCTGATTAAGTCTGTCGAGGCTGGCAACCGGCATCAGACGCTGCTCGGCGTCACCGGTTCGGGCAAGACGTTCACGATCGCCAACGTGATCCAGGCGCTGGATCGGCCCACGCTCGTCATTTCGCACAACAAGACGCTCGCCGCGCAGCTCTATTCCGAGTTCAAACAGTTCTTCCCGCACAACGCGGTCGAATATTTCGTCAGCTACTTCGATTATTATCAGCCGGAGGCCTACATTCCACGTTCGGACACGTATATCGAGAAGGATTCCTCGATTAACGAAGAGATTGAGCGATTGCGGTTGGCGGCCACCAGCGCGCTTCTCTCGCGGCGGGATACAATCGTGGTCGCCAGTGTCTCGTGCATCTACGGCATCACGTCGCCGGAAGATTATTTACAGATGCTGCTGACTGTAAAACGCGGGCAACAGATCTCGCGCGAAGCCGTGCTTGGCCGTTTGATCGACATGTTATACGAGCGTAACGACGTGAATTTTGGGAGGGGCAGGTTCCGCGTCCGGGGCGACGTGGTCGAAGTTTATCCGGGCAGCGCCGATGAAGAAGGAGTCCGGCTCGAATTTCTTGGCGACGAAATCGAGGCGATCACCCAGTTCGATCCGTTGACGGGTCACGCGCACGAATCACTCAGCGTGATCACATTTTATCCAGCCAAACAATTCGTTACGCCAGCAGATAAATTGAATCGGGCGCTGAGCACCATTCGCGAAGAGCTTGAGCAACGCATCGTCGAACTGGAATCGCAAAACAAATTACTCGAGGCGCAGCGGCTCCGGATGCGCACCGAATACGATTTGGAAATGTTGCAGGAAATGGGCTTCTGCAACGGGATCGAAAATTATTCACGTCATTTATCGGGACGCCCACCGGGTTCAAAGCCGTACACGATTATCGACTTTTTCCCGAACGATTTTCTCACCGTGATCGATGAATCGCATGCCACCATCCCGCAGATCGGTGGCATGTACGAAGGCGACCGCTCGCGCAAAACGGTGCTGGTTGAATATGGATTTCGTTTGCCCAGTGCGCTCGACAATCGCCCGCTTAATTTCGATGAGTTCATGAAGATGACGAACCAAATCATCTATGTGGGCGCCACACCGGCTGAATTCGAGATTCAAAACAGCTTTGTCGGGAACAAAACATACATCCCGCATAGACGACAGCGGATCGGCGAAGATGAACTCGTGCCGTTTGCTGTAGCCGGCGTCGCTGACGTCGGCCGCGGTCAACGACCGCGGCTACAACCGATCTCTCCGACCGACGAGCCGCCGGAAAAATTCGATGTGCACACGGCGGGCGCGCCGCTCATCGCAGAGCAAATCATTCGGCCCACCGGCCTTCTCGATCCGAAAATCACGTTAAAGCCGTTGAAGCATCAGATCGATGATACGATCGAACTTTGCCGTGAGCGTGTGGAAAAAGGCGAGCGAGTACTGATAACGACACTGACGAAACGAACCGCCGAAGATCTGGCCGATTACCTGCGAGATGTCGGATTGAAAGTGCGCTACTTGCATAGCGACATCGACGCGATCGAGCGCGTCGAAATCTTGCGCGGCCTTCGCGCAGCCGATTTCGACATTCTCGTCGGAATCAATTTGCTTCGTGAAGGTCTCGATCTTCCCGAAGTTTCCCTGGTCTGCATTCTGGATGCGGACAAGGAAGGTTTCCTGCGCAGCCAGACCTCCCTCATCCAAACCGCGGGTCGTGCCGCGCGGCATGTAAACGGCGAAGTAGTGCTCTTCGCCGATCAAGTCACGCAAAGCATGCAAGCGCTGATGTCGATCTCCGAATACCGCCGCGCTAAGCAGATGGATTACAACGAAAAGCACGGCATTACACCGCAAACGGTCCGGCGCGCCGTCCAGGAAAGTCTGCATACCATTTTGCGCGGACGCGCGATCGAGGCATCCGTGATCCGCGAAGCGGGCGGCGATTTCAATGTCACGGAGTTGCTACGCGAACTGGAAGAAGAGATGCAAGAGGCTTCCGCGAATCTGGAATTCGAGCGCGCAGCGCTGTTGCGAGATCAAATTATGGAAGTGAAAAGCGGTACGGGCCTCGCGAAAATCGAGCCGAGACGAAGGCCGGTAAAATATTCGCGCAACGCCGGCCGCCGCCGCTCGCGCGTGTAGGGTAGGGGTCAACGCGCTGCGTTGACCGGACGGCGCACCGCATCGTTCCTGCCATGTGCGCAATCTTGTAAGGGCGGCTCCGCCATGCGAAGAAATCACCGATGCCCAAGACGAAAGCGCCAACCGCGGCCGCGAATATCTATGCCGTCGTCGGCTCGGACGAAGCGGAAGTGAAACGCGTTGCCGTGGAGCTGGCGCAAAAATTGACGCCCCGGGATGCAGGCGATTTCGGGTTGGAACTGATCGATGGCGCCGCAGATAATGCCGAGCAGGCAGCCGCGCGAATTAGATCCACAATCGAGGCGCTGCAAACGTTGCCTTTTTTCGGCAGCACAAAAGTAGTGTGGTTGAAGAACGCGAATTTTCTCGGCGACAATGCGATCGGCCGCGCCGCGAGCGTTCAATCGGTTCTGGAAGAATTATCTGATTTGCTCGAGAGCGGTCTGGGGTCTGAGCTTACGTTCTTGGTCAGCGCTACCGAAGTGGACAAACGGCGTGGGTTTTACAAGACGCTGGTCAAACGAGCGGAGATACAGGTTTTTGATCGGCTCGATTCCGGCCGCAGTGGCTGGGAGGAAGAAGCGACCGAAATTGTCCGGCGGCGCGCCAAAAAAAGAAAACTCCAATTCGATGAGGATGCGCTCGATTTGTTCGTGTTGCTCACCGGCGGCGACACACGGCAGATCGAGAACGAGCTGGAGAAGATCGATATCTTTCTGGGAAAAGACCGCGCAGTTCATGTCGATCTTGTGCGGGAAATCGTGCCGCTTTCACGCGCAGGCGTCATTTTCGAGCTGAGCAACGCCCTGGCGATACGCGATCTCGAACTCGCGCTCACTCTTGTGCGGCGTTTGCTGGATCAAGGCGAAAGCGCCATTGGCATCTTGTTTGTCGCGATCGTTCCGACCATCCGAAATTTGTTGCTGACCAAAGATTTGGTGAAACGCCATCGCCTCCCGCGTCCGCAGTTGCCGTTTCAATTTATCTCGACAATCAACCGTTTGCCTGCTGAGGCAACGGAGCATTTGCCGCGCAGGAAAGACGGCTCGATCAACGCCTACGCCCTGGGGATTGCGGCGCAACATGCCCATCGGTTCGAGACCACGCAGTTGATCGCGGCCATGCAAGCCTGCCTAGAAGCGAATCTCCAACTCGTTACCACGCAGCTCGATCACGAACTCATTTTAACCGAAGTCGTGGTGAAATTGCTTGGAGAAAGCAATGTGGGAGGGACCTCAGTGTCCCGATTGTCGCGGCACTAAGGCCGATCCCACATTTTCAAACTGCGCCGCCTTCCAATTGTTTGCGCGCAATCGGCCCGATGTACGGAATCTCCCAGCGCACGCCGGTGAATGCTTTCACAATGGTGATGATCATGATCACCAAGAACACTAGATGAACTAGCGCTGCAATGATTGCCCAGAAAAATACCAGTATGCCGCCGATCCCTGGAATCGCGCCGAACACCGCATGCACAACAGCTGAGACAATATTGAACAAGAACCACGCGCAGCCAAAGATGATCGATTGCATGGCATAAAAGCGGACAAAGCTGTCTCGCTTCTCCAAGATATAAAAAATGATGCCGCCGATCAGTGGAATGCAGGCGATGGCTGCAGCCACATTCGAAGGCAAACCGGTCGATTGGGATTTCGCGCCGGTCTCGGGTTCGGGACTTGGCGGTGGTGGCGGTGGAGACGTTGGTTGGTTCGGGTCAACTGGGTCGGGCATGGCTTACATACGCAAATTTGGAGATACTTTGTCAAGGAATCTTCCGCGAGTCTACTTCGATTTTGGCTTTCATACCTCGAGCAAGACCATTATCGTGGCGTGCTAGCTGTCCAACTCAATGACTAGAAACTTCGTGCGCGGTTTCACGTTGATGGAGTTCATCATCCTCATTGCGTTTCTTGTTATTCTAGCGTCATTTGCCTACCCCATCTACATCTCCGCTTTGGAACGCGCGACAATAACGCAAGACATGAACAATCTGCGCCAGATCGGACTCGCGACCGAAAGTTACTCGAGCGATAACGACAACAACTTGTTTTCATCTGGCGCGTCGTGGATGTCGCAGTTACGTCCAGTAGCAAGCGACCCATGGGCAGCTCAGCGCTGGAGCCCGTATACATCGTTGCGTGATCTCGATTGAAGTGCGAGCCGGTCCGTGGCGGCATGATGTGATCATCGGGTCAGGGTTGCTGGCCAACGCCGGCGAGCTGATAAAGAAGCGGTTGCGCGCTTCACGCTGCACGATCATCTCCGATGCCGCGGTCGCTCCGCTGTTTGCTGATCGCATCAGCAGGATTTTAACATCGACCGGATTTCAGCCGACGCTGATCACGATTCCGTCAGGCGAGAAATCGAAGACGCTCGAGCAAGCCGGCGCGATTTGCGATCAGATGATCGCGGCGGGGCTGGATCGACAATCGTTCGTCGTTGGGCTGGGGGGCGGAGTGATCGGCGATATGTCGGGGTTCGTCGCGGCGATTTATCATCGCGGGATTCCACACGTCCAAATCCCCACGACGCTGCTGTCGATGGTGGACAGCTCAATCGGTGGAAAAACCGGAGTGAACACGCGCGACGGCAAGAACCTGATCGGCGCGGTTCATCACCCGTCGCTTGTGATTGACGATCTCAATGTTTTAGAAACGCTACCACGACGCGAATTCAACCAAGGCCTCGCTGAGATCATTAAGCATGCCATTATCGCCGACGCGAAAATATTCGACACGCTTCAAGAGTGGAAGGCCAGCGGGGCGCCTGCCCTACAACAACTCATTCGTCGCAACATCGAGTTAAAATCGAAGATTGTGGAGAAAGACGAGCGCGATCGCAGTGGCGAACGAGCAATTCTCAATTTCGGCCACACCGTGGGACACGCGATCGAGCGTGCCGGAGATTATCGCGAGTTCCTGCACGGCGAAGCACTCAGTCTCGGAATCGTCGCAGCCTGCACGGTCTCCATAAAAAAAGCCGGGCTGTCACCGGCTCAGCGCGATGCCATTGTCGATCTTCTGCGGCGATTCGATTTGCCAACGCAATTACCGCTAAATTTTCCACGCCAGAAAATTTTTGACGCGCTGCCGCACGACAAAAAATTCAAAGGCGGGAGGGTTCGTTTTGTTGTGACACCGCGAATTGGTTCAGCGCATGTCTCGGCAGATGTGACGATGGAGGATATCCGGGAAGCAGTGAAACAACTGTAGCGGCGCTCTGTGAGCGCCGAATCCAATATAGAACGGCGGTCGGAGACCGCCGTTACAGAAGAATCACTTTCGCGCTTTCGAATAATGTTCAATTAACCCATCGAGGACGCCGTCAGCGTATTCGCGAAAAATGCTTTTGCGCTCCCGGCCATTGACGCTACGCGTTCCATCGTAATCGCCAGCTTGGATCTGGGCGAAAACGTCGTTGCTGTTCATGACGTACGGCTCGCAGTAAACGACCGGACAACGATACAGTCGGGTTGCCAGCAGGTTGCGCGCGTAAACATAACCGCTGCTGCCGACTTTGGTGGTGCTATTCGTGGTCGGATACTGGTACGGCGGCAATTGCGTTTCCTTTGCCATCGCGGTCGCGATGGCATCGGCGAGCGGCAATTCCTGATCATAAGCGCGGCTCAAAAGGCGCCGGACCATCTCGAAACGCTCGTCATCCAGCTCCAGTTCATCTTGCAAATAGGAGCCATTCAGGAGCAAATGAAGATGATTCGCATCGGTCAATGTCGGACTGTTCGGATCGCCCCAGGGTTCGGCATTGAAATGCAAGCACAACACGAGATCGGGATGCAGCTTCGTGTTCACGAGCACTGCCCGGCGACGAATCTCGCTGTAGCGGTAGAATAAAATTTCGCTTTGCCAGCGAATCGTTTTCTCTTTGTCGGAATCATTTGGATCGAGAACATCGGGCCGCGGCTGCGGCACGCCGTTCTTGATCAAAATTCTCCGAGCGAGGTCCTTGAAATCGTCCGGCCGTTTCGGCGTAATCGGCTCGCTGCTATTGCGGACAAAAGAAACTTTCGCGCCTAATCTTCGCAGTTGGGGCGCGAGGATGCGCGCGACTTTCAACGTGAGATCGCCTTCTCTTACGGGCGGGCTATTCCCGACCCGGAACCAGCGCTCCTCCATCTTTGCCCATTTTCCACCGAGATGACCCGGATCGAGCGCGATGCGCAAACCCGAGAGCGGCTTCTTGGGATTCGCGCGCGGCAGAGAGTTCGCCACGCGCCAAAGCCGCGGCACTGGCTTGCACAAGGTGTCGTTCTCTGCAAACCGTAACGTGAAAAATTTTTGCGATTCGCGGTTTGTCAAAATCCGCGCAGTCTTCTCGTTTATTTCGATTAAATCGGGAGCGAGCCCGTGGGTGCAATAAACATCGTTGATCAAATGCGCGAACTCATCGTGCGTGATTGTGTCCTGATAGTGTTCGAGCACGCTCCATTTCGGTTTGCTGCCGAGGATGCTGATGTTATCAGCCGCTTGAACAGCCCTTGGAAAGACCGCCAGGAGCAAAAATGACGAAGCTCGAATGACGAATGACGAGAGAATGACGAAGCCTGAATGACGAAATGTCACGTTTCGAGCTTCGTCATTTGTCATTGATTCGTCATTCGCGATTTGGATTTCGTCATTAATTTTCACATCGACGTCTCAACCCCTTTTATACGATGGTCCCAGAATGCTAACCGTTCTTTTTCTTGGCGACGTTGTCGGCGAGCCGGGACGCACGGCAGTGATCGCCCGGCTGCCCGAGCTGAAAGAGAAATACGCTTTGGATTTTGTCATCGTGAACGGCGAAAACGCTGCCGGCGGTCGCGGAATAACAGGGAAGATTACCATTGATCTTTTGCGGGCAGGCGTCTCCGTCGTCACCACCGGGGATCATATTTGGGACCAAAAAGAGATTGTGCCATTCCTCGATCTAGAGCCGCGCCTGCTGCGTCCGTTGAATTATCCCGATGGCGCGCCGGGGAATGGGTCGATCGTGCTGGATACGGCCAAGGGCAAAGTCGGCGTGATCAACGTCCAGGCGCGCACTTTTATGCAACCGATTTTAGAGAATCCGTTTCGCGCGATGGAAACAGCAGTGGCGAAAATACGCGCAGAAACGCCAAATATTATTGTCGATGCGCATGGCGAGACCACTAGCGAGAAAATTGCGATGGGCCGGTTTCTCGATGGCAAAGTGTCGGCTGTCATCGGCACGCATACGCATGTTCAGACAGCCGACGAACAAATCTTTCCCGGTGGCACAGCGTTCATGTGCGACGCGGGCATGTGCGGTCCGGTGAATTCCATTCTCGGGCGAACCATCGAGCCGATCATGAACCGCTTCGTCTCGAACCTTCCGGCCTCATTTCCGGTGGCCAGCGGCGAAGTCAGGCTTCGCGGCGCGCTGATCGAAATTGACGAGACTACCGGGCACGCGCTGCGGATCACGCGCGTGGACGAGCCCGGAGCGATTGAATCGGCTGCAACCGAGCCCGAGCCGAGGATCGATATCGAGCAAGCGCCTTCCCCGGAACAAACGTAAAGAATGCTTGCGGCCAACTGTTTGCAGGATCAGTTTCGAATTGTCTAGAGAGATCAACGTCCAATAGAAACCATGAAAAAATCTTTAGCTCTCACGGTGATAATCGGCCTTGTGACTTGCACGTGCCAATTCGCCTATGCCCAAGGCAGCAAAGCCGCCAAAGCGCAAGGCAGCAGCGAAGCGAACAGACTTGCGCGAGAAGGCGCGGAGGCTGCCAAGAACCAGGACTTGGACAAGGCCGTCGAACTTCTTCGCAAAGCCACGAATCTGGACCACAAATACACGGATGAGCTCGCCGCCGTCTATCAACGGCGCGCATACGCCTTCGCGAAAAACCAGCAGTTTCAGGAGGCTATCCAGGATTACACTGAGGCGATCAAAATCGAGGCGAAGGACCCGCGGATTTACGAGCAACGCGCCGCCGTGGAAATGAAGATGTATGATTACGACAAAGCGTTGGCCGATTATTCCGAGCTGATTAAGCTCAAACCGAACGAAACGCGCTACTTGAACTATCGCGCCTATGTTTACGAGGTAAAAGACGACGTTCAAAATTCGATGGCGGATACGGAGAAAGTTTTGAAACTGGATCCCAACAATCAGGAGGCGAAAGCCCGGAAACAGCGCGTAGAACAGAAGCAAGCGGAGCGTATGCCATTGACTCCGCCACCATCACCAGCGAGTTCGCCTAAAGGATCACCGGCAGGCAAGAAAAAACCTGGAACTGGGTAGGATCTCAACGCGCCGAGAGGTCGCGTTCCACCTCTTTGCAATTAGCTGCTGCTCGACGAGCCGGTTGGTTCGGTCTGATCGGATTCTTTCGGCCGTACCATGAATTTTCGTTTCCGGCGGTTAGCTGGCAATGGTGTTAGCGTCATGGTCAGGTTTCGCCCGGTTATTTTTGGTTCGGTTTCTACTTGTGACATCCCAGAGAGATCTTCGCGCACTTTCTCCATTAAATGCAGCCCCAGTTCCTGGTGCGCCATTTCCCGGCCCCGAAATTGCAACTGCACGCGAACCTTGTTTCCGCGATCGAGGAATTCTTCGCCGTGACGCACTTTTGTCAGGTAATCGTGCTCGTCGATGTTCACCCGGAATTTGAGTTCTTTCAGCCTAGCCCCTGCTGGTCGCCGGTCCCGCTCCAAGATGCCCAGCTGTTCGCCTGTGGAACCAAAGATGACCCGGACTTCGCGGGCGCGAATCCGACCGTTTACGCGAAATTGGTGTTGCAGTTTAATCAATCTCCTTGCAGCCGGGACGGGAGTGCGCCGTCACGCCGTATTTTCCTGGATCGCAATCTCCGGATTCCACCGTCGCCAGTTTGGCCGGAACACTCTGGCACCGCCGCAGCTGCGATTGACCGCGGCGACGGGCTCACGTTAATAATCGCAAGCCAAGGGCAAGTTGTAGGCAACATTTTTACGCTGGCAAGACGAATCTGGTCATAATCACGCCAACAAATCGCGCGGCAACTAGCGGCTCGAGATGCACAATATGCAGCGGCGAGACCGAGTCGTAATGAGCAGGAATCTCGCGGGTGGGGTCAGCCACCGGCCGTGCAATCAGCAAAGCTATTCGCGTAAGCATTGTCATCTCCGGGTGCATCACACCCAAGTGCTTTCCATCGCTCGTGTGAACACGAAACGGGACAAACGGGGTCGCATGCAGTTCTTGCCTGATCTCTTTCGGATTCACAAAATAAACCTAACAAGGTGAAACGAGTTTCTCAATTCCGATCACCTTGCCGGCGGGTCGCCAAAGTGCGCTTTGTGCGCGGCATAGGCCGCGGCGTCATCGAGCATTGACTCAATTGTCGCGACAAGCGGCTTTAGCCTGACAACGCCGGAAAAAACCGCGCGATCGCCGATTTCCGTGTCGAATACGAAAGTGGGCCGCTGCGTCACCTGCAATGAGTGAAACGCGGCGGTGGCGGCGCGGACCCGCGCTTCCACCGCAGCTGAACGCGCGCTCCCGAGCAACTTCTCAACATCGATATTGGCCGCGCGCGCGCCGATCTCGGCGGCGACTTTCCACTCCCCGAATTTTTTTCCCTCGCGCAATCCGGCATGAGCCAGCGCGAGCCGGACACGGTCATCGGTAATTCCGAAATCTTTCGCAGCTTCGGCTACGCAATTTGGCGCGAGATATTCGGGCCAGCCCGGCTGGAACCATTCACTGCTCAACATGAACGGCGAACGCATGATCGTGCCGCTGCGCCGGTAGAACCATTCCTCTTGCTCGCGCGAAGTCGGCAGGCCAGTCTTGTCCAGCAGCGCAATTTTCCATTGAAACTCGACTCTGTCGCTGTAGCGCGCCCTCAACTCTGCCCACGTCGGCTCCGCCCAAAAACACCACGAGGAAATGACGTCGAGATAGTAGGTAGCTGTGAGGCGCATGGGTTGTTCGCGGATTCGTTCCTTTAACGTCGAACATCCAACATCCGATGCCGAATGTTCAATTAAAAAATGCGCAGAGAGATAACGCTGGTTAGATCAACTGTCCGAGCGCTGTGCGCAATCGCGTTGCAGCCCGGGGCGCGTAATCGAGCGCGTTGTTGTTAAACACCACGTGCACTTCGTGTGCTTCGCGCCCAAGTTGCCTACTGCGTTCCGCCACTTCATCAATCTCGTCATCGCGATAATCGTAATTGAAACGCGCAGCCACGGTTTTTCCGGTGAGATAAGCGCGCGCGTTTCGTCCATGTAGCCGCAGATAGGCGAGGGTCGAATTGGTGATCTCATTCAGATTGGATGGCATAATGGTGAAGTGTTCTTCGGCAGGAGCATCGACGTTCACAAACGCCGCCTTGCGTTGCCGCAAGAAATCGGTGGTCGATCTTAATTGATCGCCGATTGCCCAGTTGCGGTTTCGAAATTCGATGGCCAACCGGTAATCGCGTAGCGACTCGATCAACTTGCCAAGTTCGTCCAGGTTATGCATGCGCGGTGAAAACGCAGGCGACAACTGCAGAAGGAGTGCGCCGAGCTTTTTCGCCGAGCGCAAGATCGACATCGAACGTAGAAAAAGATTCAGCACTGCTTCCACCAGATCAGGCGTCCGCTCGACGTTGCCCCTCTCATCAGTTGCTGCCCGCCGCTGCAAATCTCGCGGCAACAATTTCGCTGGCGTAGAATGAAACGAAAACAATTGATGCAGTTTTACATCGAACGTGAATGCGTCGGGCGTAGCGGCGCACCAACGCTCCGCCATTCGCAAATCTGGCACGGAATAGAAAGTTGAATTCACTTCGACCATCTCGAAATGCTGGGCGTACCAGCCGAGCCGGTCGCCCGGACGCATCCCCTTCGGATACCAATGTTGAACAAAGGCCAGATCAGACCAGCTCGCTGTTCCTACGAGAATTTTCCCGCGTTTCGATTGAACGGAGCTTTTTGGACTCACGTGAGACAGGAATCGCAAGTCGCGCGGAAAGCAACCGCGCGCGACTCAAAGCGGTCTTTGCTACGGCGCGACTGCTACCCGCTCACCGTGGGCGATCGCGCGACTGGAACTTGCCTCGGGAGCGTGAGTGAGCGAAATGTGTTTGCCGATTTTTTGAGCAGTAAGCGATCCAGCGTAGCTCAGTGGTAGAGCGGTCGGCTGTTAACCGATTGGTCGTAGGTTCGAATCCTACCGCTGGAGCCAATTTCGATACCTGGGGAGTGCGGCGACATGTCGCCGCTTTTCGGTTTGCTTTCGCTGCCTTCATTGGCATAAGTAAAGGCGCGGGGTGGAGCAGCCTGGTAGCTCGTCAGGCTCATAACCTGAAGGTCGCTGGTTCAAATCCAGCCCCCGCAACCAACTCCTTTGCTGCATGCCGGCAGCTTATCGCGTTTACGTTCTCCAAAACCGTGAAGGTAGATTCTACATCGGCATCACCGATGATGTCGCGCGAAGAATAGGTCAGCATCATGCCGGCGAGTCGCGTTGGACAAAGGGACGTGGGCCTTGGAGGCTTGCATGGCAGAGCGAGCAGCTGTCTCTGAGTGACGCGAGAAAACTGGAGAACCGGTTAAAACGACAAGGCCGCGGTACGGGTTTTTATTCGATGACAGGTTTGCATTCGGAGGGCTCATAATCCGGCAGCTGCCGGATCGCTGGTTCAAATCCAGCCCCCGCAACCAACTCTTCCGCCTACTCAATCACGCGGATCTCAAACACTGCGCGCGCCCAGCCATTGCAAGGCGAAACGCGCTACTTCTCGCGCATTCTTTAGCCGCAGCTTCTCCTTAATGTGCGCCCGGTGAGTCTCCACCGTTTTGGGACTGAGATGCAACTGCTTCGCGATCTGTCGCACTTCAATCCCTTTCCCGATCAGCTCCAGAATTTCCAGCTCACGATCGCTCAGTCTCTCGACCGAGTCAGTCTCGCCCTCAGACTGGCGATGCGCGAATTTTGTAATCACCTGGGCCGCCATTGCCGGGCTAAGATAAGGACGTCCGCTAAAGACTTCGTGAATTGCCTGGAGGACGTTGGCCATGGCCTCGTGTTTCATCACGTAGCCGTGCGCTCCCGCGCGCAGCGCGCGCAACGCGTAGAGCGATTCATCGTGCATCGAGAGCACCAGAATTGATAGCCTCGGGAATTCGGCGCGAATGTTTTTGATCAGCTCAATTCCGTTGGCACCGGGCAAACTAAGATCGACAATCGCAAGATCGGGATGCAGTTTGCGAATTATTTCCATCGCTTCCGCGGCGTCGCCTGCTTCACCGCAAACCATGAAACCTCCGTCCGAATGGATCAATTGCTCAAGACCTTTTCGAAATAGCGGATGATCATCGACGATTACAATCCGCTTCGCGTTTGGCGAACTGCACATTGTCTGCTTGTCAGTCGATCCAGCGGATTTCATTTGCGCTATAACCGTCCGGTTTGTAACCAAGATTTACGAGACCGATCTTCGCCTGGTGGAATTCCTCCACGGCGTGTCATTGCAGTCCCTTTTTAATCGCCCCCTCTAACGATTCGCCACTCGACGGGTTGCCAGATGCTTGAATTTTATATTCCTGGCCACTGGTGCCTTTGCGGTTTTGGCTAGGCATGGCCTTAGCCGAGGTTCTCTTTCTTGTGTGATTTACTTGGCTGGAGCGCGCCGTCTCGGCAAAGGCAAATAACAGGAAACACGTGTGCCGCCTCGCTTTGGAGAGTCGATTTCCAGACGCCCACCGATCAATCGAGCTCGATACTTCATGATGTGAGCGCCCAGGCCTTGCTTCAATTTCGGCTCATTGGAAAATCCGATGCCGTCATCGATTACGCGCAAAACGATTCTCTCTCGCGATCGCTCCAGTTTGATGACAATTTCGCGCGCTTGCGCATGGTTGTTGGCGTTGATGACCGCTTCACGCGCGATGCGATAAAGCTGCGCCGCAGCGATGTCATCCTCGATGTGAAATGATGGTTTGACTTCCAGCCGGCAGGGTACCTTCCAGATTTCCCGGTCAACTAAGTCTTGCAAAGCATTGACCAGTCCGGCCGCATCGACATCGCTCCGATGTAAAGCGCGGGAAAGGTTGCGCGTGTCGGTCGCAGCATCGTTCACCAGCTCCGCGATTTTTTCGATATCACTTACTTCGATGACGCGATGGTTCTTCAACCGCAACGCCACTGAGCGAGCCATGAATGCGACTGCCGTGAGGTGCTGGCAAATCCCGTCGTGCAACTCCTGGCCTAAGCGCTGTTGCTCCCGGTCACTGATAGAAAGGATTTCTCCTTCCAGTCCCTTACGATGCTCGATCTCATTTTTTAACTCGGCATTTGCGATGCGTAATGCCTTGGTGCGCTCTCGCACGAGTCTTCCCAGTAGGTCTTTCGATTTTTGCAGCGCGGCTTCCGCTTTTTTGTGCTGCGTGATGTCATGTACCGTGCCGATGGTATAGAGGGGCTTTCCATTCGCATCGCGCACAATTGAGCGCAGCATTTCAGCCCAAACAATCGCTCGATCTTTTCGGATGTACCGTTTTTCGATTTCATAAAACGGAATCTCGCCCGCGATGAGTTGACGGTGCAGTTTGATGTCGCGCGGATAATCTTCTTTGTGCGTTACATCTTTGATGTTGCGCTGTAGCAGTTCGCCTTTGCTGTATCCCAGGAAGCGGCAAAACTCTTCATTGACGCCGACGTATTCGCCGTCGGGTGAAGATTCGACGATCCCAATCGGTGCGCGCTCGTAAGTTGCTTGCAGCCGTTGCTGGCTTTCGCGCAACGCTTGTTCGGCGCGTCTACGCTCTCGCAAATCGATGACGGCCGTTTGATAAAGGCGCGCGCCGTCTTTAGATGTCAATGTTATCGGCGTGCTAGAGAGTTGAGCGGGAATCGGCTCCCCTTTTCTCGACTTCAGGAGCAGCTCGGTTTCAACGCGCTGTTCGGATGTTCGGCAGTAAAGCAAATGGCGCAGAAATGAATCCGAATCGGCGACGTAAAGCGCAAATGGTCTGCCGATTAACAAATCCCGCGGAGATCCCAAAAGCTCGGTCGCCGCCAGATTGGCTTCTTCAATCCGGCCCGCTCGGTCGAAGCTCACATAAGCAATCGGCGCAAAATCGTAAAGATCGACATATCGCTGGATGGCCGCTTCCAGGTCGTTTCTTGGATGACGTAAAAGACTAACATCAGGTGCGCCGTTGCTGTCGCCAGCGCGAGCGCGGTGTCGCACCGGCTTGCGGGTCCTCTCATGTGCGGTCCTTATTTTTTTCATGAGCCCACTAAACTGGCGATCCCAGCGCTGAGCTTAATCGTAAAGCGGCGCTGTTTAAAGGCAAAAAGGTGGAAGCCGTTGTCCTCAACGCGTTGGCACAATAAAATGCGGGCATTGCCGCCCGGCTTTTTCGATCGAATTCAGACCCCGGTCACTTTGAACCGCCAGTTGCGCGATAGCTTCTGCCTGCCGGAGCCGGCGGACGCAGTCCGGCCAGATATTGTGCATCAAACGCCCGCAAGGCTGCTTTGACCGTGGACCCGATCCCAACGATTCCTTCTTCAACACAGGGACCAAGCAGTGCAATCCAAAGTTCGCCGCGAATAAATAGTCGAGGACGGTGCACTGCCGATGGGCTGCCCGGATTTGCGGCGCAATAAACTTCCATTTCTTCCATCGCTGGCCGTGTCTCATCCATGGGACGCCCATCTGAAAATTGACCGTTTCTCTTCATCACCGTTTGAAACGCATGCCTTCGAGGCATTGGATGTGGTTTTTTAGTTGTAGCCGGAATCGGTGATTCCGGCGGACATGGAAGCTTGCTACCGCTTATCTGAGCTGGGATCGTCGATCCCGGCTACAGCACAGCGCAAGCGGCTAAGGTTTTCACCGATATACGAATCCGCCGTGCGGCTGATTGCGTGCCTGACCACTACGCAGGCATATTACGGCTATGGCGCTTGCTTCCGGCGTTCACGTTTCCGATGAGGAAAAGCTGCAGATATTGCGACGGCTCGATCAATTCCGGCACTGGCACTCACTCGACGACAAGCGTTATTGCCTGGTGTGCGGCAAAATTATTACCGGTCATCAGATACAGTTGATGGGCGGCACGCGCGGGAATGGACCATTGCGGATGATTTGTCCGATGGAGGGTTGTCATTCGATACCGATGGATTGGGTGCTGCCAACGGACGAAATCTTGGCGAAGGTGGAGATGATGGCAGGCGAAGAACGCAAGGCTCCTGTATCGAGTTCGGCTGATCGCGGCGGTTCAGGGCACCGGATCGCATCGAGTGCTCAAATTCGCAGTCCATCTCAAGCGAGCTTCTTAAAGGCCTGACTCCCTCCGGGGCGAGCTTCTGCGGGACCGAGCCTGGGCGGCCTCGCAGAGCTCTCCCCCTACTAAAGAAAAACATCCCGTAGGATTTTGCCTGATCACACAATCATCCGCCGCCCCGATTGTGCGTTTTTGCCGATCGATCAAACTATTTCAGCGAGACCGAGGCAGCATGAATGTTCATCTCAAATCCGAAGAGCGACTGTCGATCCTGCGCGCCCAAGACCAATTCAGGTGGTGGAGTTCGCTCGATGATGAGCGCCAGGGTGGCTTTCAAAGATAAAACAGCCGTGATTGACACTCTCGAGAGAGCAGGAGTACTAGCAACCACCGACGAGGCGCTGATGAAAGATATTTCGCACCGGCGTCACGACGCGCTTGCCGAGTTGTATGGCAGGCACGGCAAAAGACTGCGAGCGACGATCGACGGCGTCGTTCATGAAGAGGCTGAAGGGGATGATGTGTTGCAAGAAATTCTTCTCCAAATCTGGAAGGAAGCCGATCATTACTCACCAAAGGCGGGCAGACCTCTTGGCTGGATGGTGACGATCGCGCGCCGGCGCGCCATCGATCGATTGCGCCGGCGCCAGGCTTATTCCCGCGCACGGGAGCGTTACGGGCAAGCGTTGCGGCAACGGCCACGCAATCCGCGCCGGGAGGCCTACGCTCCTTTTATTCTAAACGATCTGCGTGGCTTTCTGAAGAAATCCATGCGAACGCTGCCGCCGCTTCAGCGCGAGGCGCTGGAGCTGGCTTTTTTCAAGGGGCTAAGCCACAGCGAGATTGCCGCCGCGACGAATGCGCCGCTTGGGACAGTAAAAACGCGTCTTGAACTAGGCCTGCGAAAACTAACGCACGCGCTGCGACCCTTACGCCACAAGGTGTGATTTTGGTACGACGCCGGCTTAGCTTGTCCTGAGGAAGCCCAAAGGAAGCGCGCCGAAAGGTCCATTATCCGTGGATCCCTATCGAAGCAAGATGATAAGCAGTACAATCAGCAGAATGAGACCCAAACCGCCGCTGGGATAATAGCCCCAGCCCCCGCTGTAGGGCCACGTCGGCAGCGCGGCGATCAGCAGCAGGATCAGGATCAAAAGTAAAATGAAGCGCATTTTTTTTCTTTTTAGCTAGTTCGCATCTGATGGGCATGCCGCGCGCACTTTCCGGGACACGGCGGCTAAAATTCAACAGAATGATCCAGGCCGGTAACAGTTTTCAGAAATTGCCGGCGCAACAGCGGAATTCGCACGAGCCAGTTCAATAGCGCCGAGCATATGAGGCGCTTCGTTGCTGTTTCTCCAAGGACGATTCGCGACAACAGTTCGATTTTTTTTCACGACGCCTTTATCCACAGTCTTTCTTAAATCTTCGTAGCGTCGCATTTGGCGGGAAGTAACGAGCCGGCTGAAAATGTTTGCATCTTCCAACCCCAAATTCATTCCGCGCGCGCCGATTGGCGAATGAATATGCGCTGCATCGCCAGCGAAGAAAACGTTGCCCACCTGGAACTGCCGATTGATGCGGTGGGAAATATGGAATGCAGATTTCCAAATGGGCGCGCCAGCGGGTTCGACGTCTGCGATTTCTTCCAAAGTATTTTCCTGCGGGCTTATGACTCGCCAAATCGGATTTTGTTTGGGCGGTTCGGTGATGTCGTCAATGACGCGTATGAAGAAGATGAATCGATTGCCGTCGAGAAAAAGGACGTGACCCAAATCTTCCTCAAATGGCGTTGAGAGCGGCAGGTCGGCCAGATGCCATGGTTTTTCGAAGCTGCTTCCCGGAAAATCGACATTCAATGTCTTTCGCGCTGTGCTATGCGCGCCGTCGGCTGCCAATATCCACGATGCGAATACCGTTTCGCGGGAATTATCGGAGCAATGTCTTAGTTCAGTCAAAACGGTTTTGGCTTCGTTGCGACACCCGATCAGTTCGACCCCGCGCTCGATTTTGCCGCCTGCATTTTCGAAAGCCACGGCGAGCAGTCGTTCGGTTGTTGCCTGCGACAGTCCCAAAATGAATGGATACTTGTGATGCACCTGGCCTTTGAATAAAAGCTCCCGCGCCGGCTTGCCACGTTGCGAGAAACGAACACCGCGGAAGGGCAAGCCCAGCGCCAGCATCTTCTCAGTGACACCAGTTGGTTCAAGGATCTCCAGCGTTCGCGGATTAACGGCCAATGCTCTCGACTCCTGCGACGATTTTTCAGCAACATCAATGATGCGCGTGGCAATGCCGCTTGCGCAAGATAGAGAGCTGCACCAAGGCCGACAGGTCCGGCGCCGGCGATGAGTGGAAGGGTTTGTCCATTAACGAATTCTTTTCCGTCGCTAAGAACTAGTGTGCGTTCCCGAAATGGATCCATGCCGCCATTATCCCGAGCGCGCAGCGGCTGCTCCGACAAGCTCGGGCTCCTTCACCGGCGGCCGCTTGATCTCCATTTCGCGCTCAGGCCGGCGTTGCTTTGGAACAGGCTCAATGCGCTTCAACTGTCCAGTTTTTGCTGATTCGTAAATCGCGTTAATTACCCGCACGTCGGCTAGTCCTTCCTTATCCGAAGGCTCGGGCGCTCGATCATTCAGGATACAATTGGAGAAATAAATTAGCTCCGGAGCGAATTGGTCGCCTGGCTTGAAGATTTTTTCCGTGGTTTTGCCATCGATCGTGGTGACGCATTTCAATTCGCCGAGATATTCGTAAGCGTTCTCCAATCGCAGCCTGCCCTTCGTGCCGATCAGATCGTATTGGGCAACATCGGCAGAGCCGAAACTGCACGTGAACATCGCCAGCCGCTCGTCTGGGAAGCGCAGGAGTGCGCCGGTCATTTCCTCGACTTCGGCAAAACGCTCTTCGCCGTTATTCATTGTGAGGCCGACGACTTCAATCGGTTCGTCGCGGAATAAGTAGCGGGCGGCATTGATGCAGTAGATGCCGATGTCATAAAGCGTCCCGCCGCCGAGATCTTTGCGGACGCGAATGTTACCGGCCTTCACCTGCAATCCAAATAATGAGCCAAAATATCGGAGTTCACCCAGTTCTCCCGATCGCGCGAGTTCCACGGCGCGCAGGTTTGCGTCGTTGAAATGGAGACGATACGCGATCATCAATTTTACGTTATTCTGCTCCGCCGCGCGCATCATGGCCCGGCAATCTTCCTCGGTAGTGGCCATTGGTTTTTCGCAAAGGACGTGGGCACCGGCACGTGCCGTCCGCTCGGTATGTTCCCGGTGGAGAATATTAGGCGTAGCGATATAGACGGCATCGACTTGTTCCGCGTCGAGCGCGTCTTCCAGGTCGTCATAGGTATATGCTTTTACGCCGTAGCGCTCGCTCAGTTCCCGGTCCTTTTCGGGATTTCCGGTCACGAGCGCTGCCAGCTCCGAATTTTCCGCGTGCTCAAATGCAGGCAGCACGGCGGTCTGTGCGATGTGTCCCAGTCCGACAACGGCATAACGAATTTTCTTATTCATGGCATTCCCTCGTTTGTTTCCCTACAAAAGGATTTCGGGCGGGAATCATCGCGCGCGTGCATCGGCGTGTATCGCGAGAGGCAACTGATCCCGCGTCGGCGCGCGAAATATTTATTATGACGAAACTGGAATTCAAAGGCAGTTGGAATGAAGTGAAAGGAAAACTGAAACAGAAATATGCGCAGCTGAGCGATGACGACCTCGTATTTACTGAAGGCAAAGAGGATGAGTTGCTTGGACGACTTCAACAAAAACTCGGCAAAACGAAGGAGGATTTGCGAAGAGAAATCGAGAGCCTGTAAAGCAGCGCTTGTAGGGTAGGCGCACCGCGCCCAGGCCGTTTCGGCGTTACAACTTTTGAAGTTGTGGTATATTCCTCGGATGCAAACCCCTGAAATTACCGCCTATCTTAAGACCTATTGTGGCTGGAGCGCCGGCGTGCGCGCCGTTCTCGCGAAATACAATCTGCCTTACACGGAGAAAGACATTATTCAGAATCCGGCGTTTCGGTGGGAGATGGAGACCAAGAGCGGACAGCCGCTTTCGCCATGTGTTGAAATCAACGGGCAAATGCTCGCCGACGTGAGCGGGGAGGAAGTTGAGCAATATTTGATCGACAACAAGCTTGTTCAGCCGAGCGACGCCGCGACCGAGGTTCCTACCAATGCGCCCTGCGCAACCGAACAGCACGAGGGCGTAGTGAAGCTGAATTTGTAGAATTTGTAGGGGAAAATCTGTAGGGGAAGCTGTCAGCTTCCCCTGTAATCGAACCTGCAGGCGACCCATTGGTCGCATTCGTTTCATCGAAACACATCCGCGCGGGATCGGTTACTTTCGCGCAACGCAATGTGTGGCTAGATTGTCTTGCTTCTGAGCGATGAAACTTTTTGCCCGTCTCCGGTCCGGAAAAAAGAAAAGCGGGCATCCTCTTTTCCGCTACGGCTGGAAGATCACGTTGGCGGCAATTGTCGCGGGCAGCGGCGTGGTGATCTTTCTCTTTTATGGAGCGTGGGCGCAGACGTTCGACATGAAGAAGGTCGGCGAAATGCCGGAGCGGAACACCGTTTATGATGTCGATGGAAAAATCTACAGTCGTCTTGCCGGCGCGAACCGTCTGAAAGTCTCGCTCAGCGAAGTTTCACCGCTGTTCATTGAGGCAGTGCTGACGCGTGAAGACGCGCGCTTCTACGAACACAAAGGGATCGATTGGCGGGGAATTCTCCGGGCCCTCGCCCACGATGTTCTGAGCGGGTCCGCCAGAGAGGGCGCCAGCAGCATCACCCAGCAGCTGGCCCGCAATAGTCTTCCGTTGGGTGGCCGCACCCTCAGTCGAAAGTTGCTCGAAGCAATGGTCGCGTTCCGAATTGAGCATCAATTCACCAAGCAGCAGATTCTCGAACTTTATGTAAATCGAATCTATTTCGGCACCGGCTGTTACGGAGTTGAAACGGCCTCGCAACTTTATTTCGGCAAAAGTGCATCGAAGTTGAATCTCTCCGAGGCTGCGCTCCTCGCCGGATTGATCCGAAGTCCGAATCGGTTTTCGCCGCTAAGAAACCCCGAAGGTGCGGCGATGCAGCGCAACGCGGTGCTGGATCGCATGGTGGCGTTGAAAAGGATTTCGCCGGCGCAGGCCGAGGAGGCGAAAAGAACAAAAATTGCCGCACATCCAAAGCGTTTGCCTTTCATCCAAGAAAATTACGCGATGGACGCGGTGCAACGCGATTTGAACCAGTTGTTGACGCAGGACCAGATCGACAACGGCGGACTCTCGATTTACACAACGCTCGATCCGGCGGTGCAAAACGCCGCGCAGCAGGCGCTGGAGACGCAGCTCACGAAGATCGAGCATCAATCCAATTTTCATCATCCGCTGAAAGCGAATTATCATCCACCCGAGAACGGAGAAGGCGATTCGTCCATGCCGTATTTAGAAGGGGCGGTCGTGGTGATTGACAATGAAAGCGGCGGGATTCGCGCGCTGGTCGGTGGACGGGATTACGCGCAAAGCAAATTCAATCGCGCGCTCGCTCCGACTAATCGGCAGCTGGGCTCGGCCTTTAAGCCATTCGTTTACGCGATCGCGTTTACTCACGGACTCCTCCCCGGAGGTGCCATCAGCGATGGGCCGATTCAACCTGGCGAAATCGACGGCGCCGGGAATTGGTCGCCGGCAAATTCCGATGGCACCTACGGCGGCATCATGCCTTGCTCCTACGGCCTCATCCATTCGCGCAACACCATGAGTGTGCGAGTTGGTCAATTCGCCGGACTCGATTCAGTGCAAGAAGTCGCGACCACGCTCGGGCTTTCGCAAAACGTTCCGCACGGGCCGGCGATTTACATCGGTTCCTTCGAGACAAACCTGAAAGATCTTACTGCGGCTTACTCGGTTTTTCCAAACTCTGGGGTACGCAAACAGACTTACATCATTGAGCGGATCGACGACCAGCTGCACAAACCGATTTATCGCGCCGCGCATATCTCTGCGCCCGCGCTTGATCCGAGCGCGGCTTGGATGACGTCGCAGCTCATGGAGGAAGTCCTCACCCGCGGCACCGCTGCTGGCGCGAGATCATCGTTGGGCTTCAGATTACCTGCTGCTGGAAAGACTGGGACGACCAACGATTACAAAGATGCCTGGTTCCTCGGTTATACGAGTACGCTGACTTCCGGCGTGTGGGTGGGATTCGATCAACCGACAACGATTATTCCACACGGCTACGGCGCCGCGCTCGCCTTACCCGTGTGGACACAGGTAATGAACAAAGCGGCAGACCATTATCCGGCTAAACCGCTCGAACCAACCGTGCCAACCACTCACGCAACGGTCTGTTCCATTTCCAATCAACTCGCTACCACCGGTTGCATGGCGGCCGGAACAGCTTACGACATCGACCTGCCCAGCGACAAAGTCCCAACTACCGCGTGCCAGGTGCATGGCGGCGAGCAATGGCCGTTTGCACAGCAGGTGCCGAATCTTCCCCAGAAAGCATTAACTTTCCCGGGTCGTTTCTTCAAATCATTCCGAAGACTTTTCGGCGGAAGATAGTGCTTGTCATCCTGAGCGACATAGACGGCGAAGGATCTCACATTCAGAGTGCAGAATACCCAGGCGCGGCGGCGTGATCAATCAGCTCCGCCGCGCGTGAAGTATTGGAAATAATCGCTGACAATCTCAGCAAAGCCGGTTGGAGTTGGGGCTGTCTCAGCCGTGAATTCTCGGGACAACCAATCTTCGTTGCTGATACTCATCGCGACGACGGCAAGCGTTTCGTTGTGCAGGCGGATGAAAAACTGACTGCGTTTCTTGAACTTGAAAGTCAGGCGGGAAGAAGAGGGGCAACCGTAGAGCTTGCAATCAGTCCTTTGAGGGCGAGGTAGATCTTGAAAGCGGTCCTGAATAACATCCAAGAGCCAAGTTACTCAGAGCCGTGACCACTTACTTCAAAAGCCAAAGCAGGAATAGAACTAGCGCTACCAGCGCCATAAGCCAGAACAATAGCTTCCATTTCCTGCAGCGGTCCCTCCCAGACAGCTTGGGGTCATGCAGAACCACCGGCGGACGGCTGGGTTGGCCAATGATCACTCCCGGACTGTTACCGGAGCCCGGATCCCAGTTTACAGGCGCAGTATAGGAGCCGTCGCCGTTGTCACGGACTGGCCCTGTTAAGATTGTCCCGGGCGCACCGGTAACCGAAAGTCCGTCTCCTCTGCCCGGACCGAGATTATTGCCGTACTTGTCTTTCGGCACCAGCGTAATTGTTCCCCTTCCTCCGCTGACGTCCGTAGTCACAATCGTGGTTGAAGGATCAATGCCGGGCTCCACGTGCAACGACCAGAGTAGTTCTCTCGTCGCCGTGCAGGTATCGCCGTAGCTGGCCTGGAAGTGGAAAGTGTAGTTCCCTTCGACGGTGAGCAGATCTTTGAAAGAATTGCCGAAGAGCCCCGCAGTTTCGAAGGCCCCGGTGTGAATGATGTCGCCGTACATGTCAAAGGTGTGCTGCGTATAGCCCACGACCGGCTTGCCGGTGCGCGATTCGATTGCCATCAACGTGGCATGGCGCGGCGGAATCGTGTCCGCATCGATTACGACCGAGGGACCCAGTTTTTCTTGCGACAGCAAGTTACCCACACTGGCATCGGGCCGTGAGACCGCCACTTTCACTTTGGCATTGGGGGGGAATCCTCCCTGGAGATAGCTCAATCCCACAAGTGGATTGATGACATCACCGGTGTAGTATTTGGCGTTATCTGGCGTGCGCCGTAGAACTGCGCCTCCGCTCACGATCACGGTTACGAAGTAGCGCACCTCGGGCAGTGGCGCTGCAAACTCACCCACCTCACCCGCGCGGAAAACGGTGACTTTCCACGTTCCATCGCGTTCGCCTGCGTGAGGCAACGGAACGCGCAGGAAAGTCCATGTGCGAGAGGCAGACGATTGAACACCTGGCGAACCGCTGGTCACAGTAGCGCCTGAGGGCGTGGTCAGTTCGATTCGCAATCCTGCATCGCGAAGATCCCAGCCAACAACGATGGTGATGATTTCTTCCTCGCAGACGTTGAAGGGGACCGGCGCTGCTGTCGTCTGGCCGCTACCCAGCACAAACTCGGGATCCATCAGCAATCCCGCTTCAAAGATGTTGCCAAACGCCAGCGCAAAGAATTTCTGTAGCTTCAAATTTGTGTCGGCAAGAACATACTGCCCGCGGTGTTGGGTGGCGAGCGTGGTAAGCATGGCGCCGTCTATGCTGGCCGGTGTACCGTAACCGATGGCGTCGATGGTAATGTCAGTTGGAAAGGAGTCTGTGGGATTTACCATAGGCGGCGTGTTCTGCAGTCCGTCGGTGAACAGCAAGATATTACGGGGATTGGTGCCACCCGCGGGCAACTGTCCATACGCCGCATTAAGGCCGCCGCCAATAGTGGTCGATCCTCCTGGCATAAGCCCGCCGACGATTCCTCCAGTGAACGGAGCAGGGCCGATTAAGGTGTTCTTGTTGGCTACCGTGACATCGGCCAGTGGAAAGTCCACCGGCGAACTTGGGGTAGTACTAAAGGAAACGAGACCGACACGGTTACCTGTGCCGGCATGAACCAGTTGCACGAAGAGCGAAGCGGCAGCACGAGCTTCCTCGATTTTTGGCTGGCCGCTGGTTCCCGGCAATGACATGCTGCCCGAGCGATCGAATACCAACATCACATCGCGTGTGATTGCAGGAGGGCTAGCAACATCCTGCTGCATTGTGGCGATCGGGAAATAGCCCAGACTGCAGGCGACACCACTGCTGAGTATGCCGGTGATTCGTCCTGCCGTATCGAAAAGCCCAGAGCCGGAACTTCCACCAGACACGTCCAAGTTTACTCCGATTCCATTAACCCCGCTGGAAGTGACGGTAGCAAAGCCGGGATGTGGGATCGAGAGCTTCTTTATCGAGCCATTAGGGTGGTGAATACCGAACATCTGCTCTCCGACGGCAGGAATGTCTGCCCGCATGGGAACGGGTGTTATGCCGAGCCCGCCAGGTGGCAGTTTGAGGCGCAGCAGGCAGTAATCGTTAGCCGAGCCATCGGCGAAGCGCTGCCGGATGACTTCCTTGACCTTGAAGAACCGCCCATTGTAATTGTTAGGCACATTGTTGTTGCAATCGGTGGCATAGTTGAAGATTACCGAGGCGCTTTTGGCGTCCTCAATCGGATCCGTCATGCAGTGGCCGGCGGTAACGATTGTGTCTGGGCTCACCAGCGTGACACTGCAAGTGGACACAACGAACCCGAGTACCTTGTTGGCGTCCACGTGCACAATCATTCCGACGGCAGGCGCTACGGTGTTGCGGATATCGCCGGGCGGCTTGATGCAAGCGGTATTTTCCCAGTTTGGCAGATTGCTGCAGAACCAGAATGTCGCGAAGTCCGGTTGCTGATAACCCGATGGGTTAAGGAAGGGATCGCAGTTGGACAGGCTGTCAAACTTCGGATCGACATATGGCGGGTCAGGATCCTTGGTATGCCGCTCGCCGCGGCCGTATTGGTCGAGTTGAACACCTCCTGTAGCCGCTCCGTTGGTGATATAGCGAATGGTGACCGTGGCGCCGACTGCATAAACGTTAATCGGGCGCGTCCAAAAGTCCGTGCCATCAGCGGAAGTGAATACATCCATTTCACCGCCGCCGTAGCCCAAATCCACTTCCAGCCGATTAGTTGCGGGGAAACTCGCGCCGGTGAAATGCAGCATCACCAACTTGGTCCCTGTGGGTGCAGGAGTGTAGGCGAAGTTAACGGTCCAGGTATTAGGACTGGTAGGTGGCCCAAAATCGGGCCCTATTTTCAGGACCGGCGAGACTGGCTGCACGGTTCCCGTAACGTGCGACATAATGTACCTTTCCTTTTTGAACCTCTCCCGCCCAGTTGGATCCAGGCGATCGCGCCAGACGGGTGTCCCAGCGAAGACCCAACCCCACGAACGTCTTCAGGGCGGCTGAAGATTCGTTGAAACGTCGGGTGGGCGCGCGGTCGACAATACTTTTACTTAATCTCGCATCATCGTGTCAAGCTTCTTTTTGATCTTTATTCAGGAACTTGTGATTTGCCTTGGGGCTGCGAATCACAGCCGGTTGGACGTGGGCTGCGTATCAGCCGTGGATTCTTGCGGGAGGACAATCTTCATTGCTGACGCGTATCGTGATGACGGAAAACGTTTCGTTGTGCGAGCGGATGAGAAGTTGACGGCGTTTCTGGAGCTGGAATTGGCTATTTGCGCCATGCGAAGTAGGCCTGGCTGGCAAAAAAAGCTGGCTTGGAAATCGCCTCCAAGCCAGCTCAGTGGATTTAATAATCCTACGTCAACTTAGTACCAAAAGTGGTAGTAATGATGATGACGGTGGTGGCGGTGATAATAGACTCGATGCCCGTTGTACCAGTAATACGAAGGCCCGTAATAGTAGCCATAGTACGGATAGGGCCGGTAGTATCCGTATGGATAATAGCTGTATCCGTAAGCCGGGTAGCCGATTCCGACCGAAATCTGCGCGTCAGAACGCTGCACGGGAACGAAAGCCAATCCACTTGCCACCAATGCAATCAAGAGAAGCTTTTTCATACAGTTTTCCCTCCTTGTTTGTTGTTTTGGCGCAGGAAATGGAACTTCCTGCTAAGCATTTGCTCGACGCTTAATGAGTACGCGTCTCTCCTCTGTTAGTGAATCGAATGCGGACGCTCTCGTGGTGGCCAAAATAAGAGCTAAAAACGTGAGCGGTTCTCAATAATGAATACCCGATCGATCGCTATGGAAAAGAAATCATCGCTGACAATCTCAGCAAAGCCGGTTGGAGTTGGAGCTGCGTCTTGTCGTCTCCCAAAATCAATTCTTTACGCGGGTGTCTACCGCGATCCAGTTTACTTCCCAAGTCTTTCCGCCGTCGTCGGAAAATGATTGTTCAAAACGGCACGAGGTCGGCGTGATGTCCGAAATAACGAAGCGAACAAAACTCGCTCGCCCATTCAGTGTCTCCCGATCGAAAAACTCGCCGCGACCGTTTTTGAATTCGCCAATCGTAGGCTGAGTTAAGATGCCGTCGTTGGCGTTAGCGAAATTGAGGCTCCATTGATGAGACCTGGGGTTATAGAGTCGCAGGTTCAATCCTTCGAAGTGACCTGGCGGACCATCGGCCTTGAGTTCCACCAGATTCGCGCGGCCGCCCCAAACTTTTCTGACAACAGTCGTGCCCTCATATTCGACCCAGGTATTTGAGCCGGTTAATGGATGGAGCCGGCGCTTGAGATGAGTTTTCCAGGCACCGATATGGAAATCGAAATCGTGTTGAGCATGATCAGGTTCAGAAGACGTCGGTTGAGGCTTTATTTTGGACGCGGCAATCTTTTCTTCTGAAGGTTCCTGACGCATGAATATCATGACCCAATTCGTCTCCCAAGTCTTGCCTCCATCATCTGAGAATGCTTGTTCAAAACGACTCGAATTCGGCGTAATCTCGGAAAAACCATTCCGCGCAAGAATCATTCGGCCATTGAACTCCTCCTGGTCGAAGAATTCGCCACGACCATCCTTGAATTCACCAATCATCGGTTTGTTGAGTATGCCGTCGCTGCTGTTCGCCCAATTCAGACTCCATTGGTGGGTTTCGGGATTGAATAAGCGCAAGCCAACGCCCTCGATGTGGCCGCCGGGTCCGCTCACATTCAACTCGAAGAGACTGGCCTTGCCATTCCAAACCTTGCTCACGACTGAGGTCCCATCGTATTCAATCCACTCTTTCGAGCCGGTCAGTGGATGCACGAGACGCGAAACGTGGGTCTTCCAAGTGGCAAAGTTGAAGTCGAAATCGTGTTGCCCATCCCGCTCCTTGGGCGTTTGTTCAGAATTTCCTTTCGACGCAGCTGAACTTGTGGACGACAAGTAGTGACCAATTTGCAAGGTAACAGCCAGCGCACATAAGAGAAGACAAGCGCGAAAATATTTGTTTGTATTCATTGCTAAAGTCCTCACGAAATTCTCTGTCGAAAGCACTAATCGATAAGGTTGGCTCGCGTCGTATCGAGCTCGTGATCGATCAACGGCTGCATCTCTTCTACAAACTGCACCGTGCGCGGCTGGCCGACATGATTATCAAGCAGTTTACGATGTACTAGGAGTAGTCGTTATTGAGGGGCAAAAAGCCGTGCGGTTTGTGGAAGCCGTGCGGCTTTTTTTGGTGATGTCCCAGGCCGCACGGGCTCAATCGACAACGACGTGATCAACCATACGTAAACCGCCTGTGTTTACATAATAAACACGCACGTGAGTGCCGGGTTTGATCGCGGTTCGGATCACTTCGCCGTAGTTGTTTACAACGTGACCGGGCCCGTTGAGAACATAACTGCCCGGAGTATCCTTGCTAACAACGAGAGTTTTGAACGGCTGGTAAATCGCCGCCGACCCTTCCTCAGTCGTTGTGATGATCGGTGCAGTTACCGTTATTGGTTGTTCTATCGCAGTTGTTGTTTGTCTCTTATGCGTCGAACCCGTCTGGGCAAATGCCAGTGGCGCAACCAGCAAGCAGGCGAGAGTGAGAATTGTTTTTTTCATAATGCCTCCTTTTTGATGACCAAATCTCTGGAGCTCCTTTGGATCGAACAAGAGCCAGTTCGTGTCTTTGCCACAGTCCAGTTTGACTTCGCCCGAAGCACGATTCGGCCCTAACCGGTTTATTGCTAACGAACCTTGCGTCGTGTCCGCGAGATGATCGCTCGGGCATCGATGGGCGAGGTGGATCGAGCTCGACGCTTTCAAAACCACAAACCTCATTCATGCATTGTCCGATTTGTGGGTCACAACCCTCGTGGGGTGGGTACCCCTCAGAACCAGCACTCGCAGAAACAATTCTTTTTTCATCCCAATTCTCCCCCACTTTCCGGCGCCTATGCCTCGGCTCTTGAGAGTACACCCGCAAATGGAAGAGTGATCAGCAGGAAACGAGGGCAGTTGGCATGTCTAATAGGAAATCGCGCCCGCAGAAGCGGCGCCGGCGTTCGATTATAGCATTTGAGATGATTCGCCTCGACCGGACGGCAACGGAACCGCTCCATCAGCAGCTTTACCGCCAAATTCGGGACGAGCTGAAATCGGGCAGGTTCAGCGATAGTTCATCTCGACTTCCCTCGTCTCGGGCTCTGGCTATAGACCTGGGAATCTCAAGATCGACTGTTACACTCGCATTTTCAAAACTTCATGCTGAAGGTTATCTTCGCTCAAAGCCCAAGTCCGGAACATTCGTTGCGAACCTTCTCCCGGAAACCTTTTTGACCGCGGACCAACCGAAGACCTACCAACCAATCCAGCGCCCAATTCGCATCTCCGATCGCGCGAGAGCAATTCCGGATGGACGCGTCGGAAGTCAGTTTGACCTCGGGGCAACGGGCGCAGGAGCAGGCGTCTCGCTGGTCGCGAGCATTCCCGCAGTCGATGAATTTCCGATGGCTGTGTGGGAACGCCTCAGAGCGCAGGTTCTGGCGAAAAAAGGCGTCAACCTGTTGCGCTATGCGTCGAATCGCGGCGACGCCGACCTGCGCAACGCAATTGCAGCTTACTTGTGCGATTTCAGAGCAGTGCGCTGTCATCCGGATCAGATCGTAATCGTGGCTGGTATGCAGCAGGCGATGCTGATCAGCGCAATGGCTGTACTAAATCCGGGTGAAGTCGCGTGGATCGAAGACCCCAGTTATCAGCAGACCCGAAGGGTCCTTACTTTGGCCGGCGTTAAGATAGTTCCCAAGCTGCTCGACAACCAAGGAATCGTGATTGCGCGATCGCCAAAAGAACCACTGCCGAGGATCATTTACGTAACGCCCTCCCATCAATTTCCTCTCGGCGTTACGATGAGTTTCCAGCGTAGGACCGGCTTGCTCGATTTTGCGCGTGCTCACGACGTCTTTATTTTCGAAGACGACTACGACGCGGAGTTCCGCTTTGCCGGGCCACCACTCCCTTCGTTGCAAGGGATCGACAACTCCAGCCGAGTGATTTACGCGGGAACGGTGAGCAAGATTCTTTGTCCCTCTTTGCGTCTGGGATACATCGTTGCGCCAGAGCCGCTGGTTGATTCGTTGGCCAAGATCCGCAGTGCGATGGATCAACACTCGTCTCCGATCGACCAGGCGACACTTGCGCGTTTCATCACCGAGGGCTTTTTCCTGAGTAACATCAAGCGGATGCGAAAAATCTATGCCGAGCGGCGAGACTTCTTCATCAAACAATTCAATGAGTTGCTTGGTGACCGTTTCACTTTGCAGGTTCCGGAAGCCGGATTGAACGTCGTCGCCTGGCTGAAGCGCGAGGAAGAGTTCCCAATGATCAGGCGTGTCACCCTTGAAATTGGAGTGAGGCCGTCATCGTTATCATTCTTTTGTATTCAGGCGAAGCTAAAGCCAGCATTCGTCTTCGGTTTCGCGGCCTGGACACCGACACAGATTTGGGAAAGCCTTGTTAAGCTCGCATCGGCACTCAGGGATAGCTACGGCTGCGAGTAAAAAACTCACTCTTTAGAGTCACAGGCTTGAGTATAGTTGTACGCCGTTTTCCATTCCGTCCGCACACTGTCTCCATTGATGCAGTTCGCCACGCACAAACGGTCCTGAACAATCAGTAAGAGCTGCCGAGCACAAAGCAGACGGGCCGCTCGACCGCGCGAACAAAATTGCGCTTCCACTCCTTGAACTCCCCGGTGTGCTCGTGCGTCTCGATCACGTTGCCTGCGTCATCATAAACGCGAATCACGGCATCACTCGACGGCGAAGCGATGAAATTGATTCTCGACCGTTCAGAGGATGTTGGCTGTTATCGGGGGTCAAACGCACGGTAGAGCGTGCATCGCGCCTGCAACAAGGGATACGACTAAAGTCCTATAGACTGCCTGATTATTGTTCGTAGACTTTTCGCCTAATAAAACCCAAGTAACGAAGAGCCGAGTTGCGGCCCCAACCGGAGGCTGTATCCGAATGAAGGAAATTTACCATGTCAGTTGCGGCGATTGAGGTCCGGTTCCCAGATAAATTCCTCAAACCCGACGATGTAGAGGAGCGCAGGGTTTTGACTACGCTCGAAGTTATTTATGAGGGCGGCTCGCTTCACGGCAAGACCGCCGATTTCCCCACGCGCGACCCCTCCCAGGTCGTGGTTGGCTTCCACCGGCGTAATTGGCATTTCCTTGAAACATATAAGCGCACGATCTGCATCGATATTCGCACCCGCCGAGTGATCTTTCGCTGCGCCGATGCGACTTTTAAACGCAACAAGAGCAGTTGGTGGGACCGGCTGTTCGCGGTGTTTCGCATGCGCAAACTGAAACCCATCGCAAATTTTTTGCTCACGGGTTGGCATCGCCCCGCAGTTTTACTGATTGGTGTCAGACAAGTCGCTACAACCGCATAGAAACGCTCGTTAAGCCCTTACCCTTACCCCCCCGGAGCCATCCGAGACATTTCATTGCGGACGCACATCGCGGCGACGGAAAGCGTTTCGTTGTGCGCGCGGATGAAAAGCTGACTGCGTTTCTGGAACTCGAATCGACGGTGCCATTCAGGAGAAATGTTGGGCAACAACAGCACCGCAGAGTGCAGGAACAGGAAGCAACGATCAGTCAACTAAAGTCCACTTCTACGAATCGGGAAGCGACCATCTCGCAGCTCAAATCAACTGAGGCCAAGCAGGAAACAACTGGCGCGGAGCAGCAGAAAGAAATTAAAGCTCTCGCCGCAACTGTGAAACAGCAGGCATCGCAAATCCAAAAGGTGAGCGCACAGCTCGAAATGAGTAAATCTGCACCGCAAACGGTGCTCAACAGTCAGTAAAGCTCCCGAGTCCAACCAAGCAGCCGTATTTAACAATCAGCCGTCACGCTTTACCGCGTGGCGGCTTTTTGTTTCGCTCCGCGCTCACCACTCTTTGAAATCGCCCGCGTGCCCGTGCTGTTCGATCACATTGCCAGCATCATCATAAACGCGAATCACAGCATCATGTGAACGGCTGTAAAACTTGGCGTAGCCGATTGCATCGCTGATTGCGTTTGGCCCGCGATACCACAGCGGACTGTATGGTAGCGCATCGCTGATTAGATCAAAGCCGCGCTTATCGGCTCGCGGCCGAAGCTCGTAAACGGGTACGGAGGTTGTCGAATGTTTAAGCCTGTTTGATTTAGGCCAGCGTTGCTGAACCAAGTTTATGGAAGCCTTTAGGACGCGCCGGGCTCGTTTCGTCAAGTTAACAACGTTTCGTCGTCGCTGCGCCAGTGTTTTCATGAGCGGGGCGAACTATTGGAGGCGGATGATCTTGCTCAAGGCGCACGATTTTTGTCAAAGCTGATTTCGCCCTGCAGCTGTATAAGTTGGACGGTAGAAGCTCACAGTCGCGGCGAATTGTCTTGCCAAGCCGACGAGATTCTTTCAAAACTCGCTAAACGGATCTGAATCACGCGGAGGACATTTCCCCCACTAGGTTTCTTCGCCACTTCCGGACCCGCAATTCCTAGAATCAACGCAGCGGGAGAAAGAAAGGAAGAACGATATATGAATCTCATCAAATTACGGACATCGGTTGCAGTTTGCTTTACCTGTATCGCCGTGACCCTATTCTCCACTTCGCTTCTAGCACTCACGCCCGAACAAAAGAAAGCTCTTAGGCGATGTATGGACGAATACATCGACAATTTAGTTTGGTGTCTCGACGGTCACCCTGACTGGGATTTTCGGAAGTGCGACGAACCTGCGCGGTATGGTCTGCAACTCTGCATAAAAGCAGCAGGTCTTCGCAAGGAGACTCGGACGCCAAAATTTTCGAGTCCGACACCTCCACCCTCGAAAAAGTAGTGGAGCTTTGTCATAGCAGTGCCTAAAGCGGACTCACCACTCTTTGAAACCGCCAGTGTAGTCGTGCGTCTCAAATAGCATTGCCAGGCAGATTTGGTGGCCTTCGATCTGCCGGCGCAAACCAGCGCAAAACTTGAACAATCTCTCGCGAATTACGGTGAGCCTTCGGCGTATTGAGAGGGTCAGTAACGGTAGAACTATGAACAGGCTCAAAGAATCTCTGACCGTGTCTCACGAAATCCACACCTACACCGAGCTTCGGCAACGGATTCACGACGACCTCCGGATCCAACATCCCGAATGGGTCGAGCCAAATGGCGAGTCCCCCATGTGTGATTTTTACGAGGCGCGCCTCATGGCACTCCTACACTTTGACGCGAAGGGGTTAAACTGAGAGTACAGAAGCTTTATGGCAAAAAGATCTGTCTTTCAAGAAATGTATGACTGGTTTTATCGCCGTTATGGCGAAACTTCCAAGGAAACTCTCCTGAAACTGATGAAAGACGATGTTGACATTCAGCGCCTCAGGCGGCTCTCGCAGCGAGAATTGGCGGAATTTTACTGTCGAGGATTAGTGTACTCAGCAGCTGGTCCCGACCGGATACTGTAATGCGTTTCGGTTATTTGCTTTCACGTCGGCGTCTAACTAAGCCATGCAGGTGAATAATGTTAAAGAAATACCGTTCGCATTCCATCCGACTTTGAGCTGAAAAGACATCAGCGGACGTGAGCGAATTTCAGGGGACGTGTTATGACTTTACCGCTCCCCTGTTATGACCGAGGTCGCGATTTACCCTGGTTCTGCGAGGCGGAGAGCGGGTGAAGGGAATCGAACCCTCGTTTCCTTCCACCCACCTTCGGAAACTCCATTTTCCCTCGTAAAACGCGCAACGGCGAACGTGTTTGACAACCATGGATGTTCTGATGTAGTGTTCTGGCATGTCAAGCATCCTCAAAGATTCACGCGGGCGATCACGTTTTTGGATAGCAAGTTTCACCGACTCGTTGGGCCGTCGCCTCAAACGAAGCACAAAAACAACTGACCCCGAACTCGCGAAGCGCATCGCTTCGGAATGGGACGAAGCGGGCAAAGCCGCGCGCGCCGGGCGACTGGTCGAGAGCCAGTGCCGGAAGGTGCTGGCCGAGATATACGAGAAAGCCACAGGCAAACCGTTGCACTTCCGCACGACGCGATCATGGCTTAACGGCTGGCTGGAAGAGAAGAAGATCGGCACTTCGCCCCGCACGCTGATGAAATATC
>QHPD01000088.1:8313-16084 GCA_003218975.1 Verrucomicrobiota bacterium | reverse complement strand
TAGCCGAACTACGGCAACGGCTCGCTCGCGCCGGTTATTACCATGGGTCCATTGACGATATCCTGGGACTGTCAGACGCGTCGAGCAATTCGGGCCTACGAGCGCGACCACGCGTATGCAAGCTGAGCCGGTTTCTTCCCCGGTTCCTCCAGTTCTGCACGTGTAATGCTTGGCCTGTGTAGTCGATGATGTGCTGCGTGTTGTAGGGAGGCGAATGCCCGTTGACCAGCAGCGCCTCGGTGTCCGACAAGGAGCTGCTTCCAGTCGCGCCCTCCTCCGAAACGGTTGGAAGTGCTTTGAAGCGCCCGGCGTCGAGCCAGTTTTCTTAGATCAAGAACAGGCTATCGACTATGCTACGGGCCGCGCGTGCTTTCGTTCTGGTGAGATTCGCATTCTCGATTCAAGCGGCTCAGTTTCACGCATTATTCAGTTTACTGGGACCGGAATGCTCACAAGGTCATCCTAGCTCTTCGACACGCTGAGGCTGGAATGACAAAGACAGAACTCAGCGTCGAAGTATTTAAGCGGTACGCCCTCCAGTGCGGAGATCGATGAAGCGCTGCGTCTCTTTTACACGGGTTACACATGGTCAGTTACGGAACCGAAGCCACCGGCGGCGCTCCGCTTTAACGCTGGTTTTTCTCAGCGGAAACCGGCGAAAAAAGCGAATAAAGTCTCCGAATAGACCCACTCTTTTCGCTTTGTTCGCTTAATTCGCACACTTAAGCTGGTTTTTAGATGCTGCATGGCCTTAACTGGGTGTCGTGGCTGACCCAGACCCAGCCCAGTTCTGGCAAAAAGTAACGGAGATCGACTCACATGGGAAGGTACGAACTCTGAAGCTCCGCAACCTTAGGGAATACCAAAGATATTTCGTAGAAGTACAATATCAGGATCTGGCGCCAGCCGATAAGACGGCGGCTCCGCTTCACCTGACCAGGTTACAGCAGGAAATTGACCGGCGAAGCCATGCTCGAACCCAGTGGATTGCAGCCGCAAGCGGTCTCCTGGCACTTGCGGGTATCCTGATGGGGCAATTCCAACGTAAGACAAGGACGCAATCCACGACTGCACTGCCATCTCATACCTACGTTGGCATTCCTGCAGCGTCGACAACCCCAGTACCACAGTCAACGGCCACCCCAGAACCGACACTCGTCCCCACACCGAGCCCGAAGCCCACACCAACAGCCACAGAGCAACGGCGCGGAAGCAAGCGACGGTCTCGCCCAAAGCGCTAGTCAGCGTGAGCAGTTCGTCACGTGCTTGTGCGGTCCGAATTCCAACGGGCGAACGATCTGGATTGTAGACGCGCACCGCGACGACGGGAAGCGTTTCGTTGTGAGTGCGGATGAGAAACTGACGCCGTTTCTGGAGCTGGAAGCAGCGATTGCGGCTACGGCAAATGTGGAAGAGATCACCTGACAGACGCCAGAGCCCTGGGCCTCATAAAGTCTAGCCAAGGCGAATCTCCTCCATCCCATGTTTCGTATTCAGCGCGCAAATTGAGCGTGTGCCTTAAGGCAAATTCTTAAGAGTGCGTTTGCTGAAAATTCCTCACCGCGCCACCCGGGAGTTTCAGAGTCAGTTCGGCAGGGAGCGGCGCCGGATACAAGACATAATCTCGGCGCCGCCCAAGTTGCGAACCCAGAGAGTCCCTCATATTTCGCAGGCAGCTAATAATCGCAGCCCGCCACAGTCATAGTTGCATCGATTTTTTGGCCGGGACCGTCCTTAGCCTTCACCACCCTTTGAACTCGCCAGCGTGCTCGTGCGTTTTGATCACGTTGCCCGCTTCATCGTAAACTCGAATCACGGCATGATCTGACCGGCTGCGATGCTCGGCGTGTCCAATTGCATTACTGATCGCGTCGGTTCGCCGTACCACAGCCGACCGAATGGCAGCGCATCGGAAATCAGATCGACGCCGCGTCTATCACGTCGTGGCCGAATCCCGTAAAAATCCTTCCTTCGCGACATCAGCGGACAACCCTAAACAAAGGCGGAAGCCAGCGGATTTGTTCTCACTTCCGTTCTCACTCGGCCACTTTTTCAGTACTTTTCTCGTGAATTTACCTAGGAAAAGAGGCGGGGGCGGGGAATCGAACCTGCGAATACTTTCGCCTTCGCGATCTTCTCCGCTGGATTGATGGTCACGTAGCCGCGTTGCACGGCGCGGTTGAACATCACGACTAACACGCGCCGGAAATTGTTGCGAAACTACGCCTCTATCCCGAGCGATATCGTTTCATCCGTTTTCGGAACACTCGATCAGCTTAGCTCGACCGAATTGTTAGGCAATGGTCAGCGTGTTGACGACGCGTTTGAATTGTTTCCCAATGTGCGACGCAAAAGCTGATGAGGCTGCGCTTACGCTGCCGATTTCACCGCCGCTGTTGAAGTCATGCGCGCCATGCAATGTCATGTTCTCCGGTGGTCTTCCTTTCAGAAAGAACAGCGTTATCCACAGCATAGCAGTGTTCTGTTCGTGTGTGCCGCAACTCACCCGCTTCACGCTGGAGTAGTTGGCCACATGTCGCTCGCGTTGCATTACCTTGCCACCCTCAATCTGCCAACGATCAGCGATATCTTCTACGTTATTGAGACATTCGCGTACTAGCGTGTATGTAAGACTCATATTGAACTCTCCTTTTTCATTGTTGTTTCTGCGTTCCGGCCCGCGCCACCTGCCCAGGTTCGGTTCGCACTGGAAAGAGTAGGCGACGGCGCAGGTCAATCACATCGGACGGGGGACATTCGGCCAACTCTGGGCAACAGGGAATGTCCTCAAACTTGGTCAGCGTATTCGCTACTTCCATCTTGATAGTTCAAGCGTGACATTCCGCGTCACACTGTGAATTTTCGCGTCACAACTTCGCCGAATCCCAAAAAAGATCAGAATTTCCACGCCACCGGGCGATCGGGGTGCGGATTGTAGGAGCAGAAGTGGCCGGTCTTGATCCTGGCGGAGAGATCGCAGCCGAGCGCGGGAATGACTACCGCGATCTTGTTGATGGATTCCTTGATTCGCTTGGTGACTGCGGAACGCGCCCGTTCGGCCTCCGGGCCGCCGAGTCAGACGGCCAAGGCGACCACTATATAACTTACAAAACCTTACGGAACTGCAAGCGAAGCGTGAAATCGCTGAACGGGTAATTAGTGAAAAATCGGCGTAGGTAACTTGCTTTTAGATCCGGAGGAGTTGATTCTGCGATCAAGGGTACTGGCTGCACGCGTCCCGGAAGTGTTGCAACTTTGCAGTCAACCAGCCAGATGCTTCTACTGGCCTGTTCGATTGGCGGTCTATTCAAGTGGCGCCAATGTGCGCTGGGCGTACGCTCAAACTTGGTTATCTGTTTGTCTTTTTCTCATTGTCTTTTTTTTGTATCACCTCCTCAGTTTGACGTTCCATTGCTTTTACAGTATCTGCTCGGCCACCTCCACCCGCAATCGACGAACCGCGCTACCTTCCCGCCGCCGTAGTTCACATCGACCGTTGCATTGATCGCCGTGATCCTGCCGGTGGTGAAGTTGGTGGTGCGCCCAGTCTTTTTCACGGTCATGCCCACCTCAACGCCTGCCTTGCGGCGCCAACCCCGGACGCAACAGCTCCAGTAAATTTCTCTGTCCAGATCGTGGAATTGTCCTTCACCGATCGCGCAATCGACCAAGTTGGTCGAGCCTGGTGCAAAATTGATCGGGATGAACCGGCTCAGGGTGGCGATGCGGTCCGCCGGGTCGGTGCCGCCATCGAAGGGTCCGGGCTGCAGAATGGCGTCGCCGAGGCTAGCTGCGTTGCTGTTGGCTAGGACATGGTTGTTGCTGAGGATATAATACTTGGGTGGGATTCCGACCCCATGCACAGGCGGATTAGTGCTTCCGCCCGGGAGAATATCGTAAACGCAGGTGGCGATGGTGCCTGCGGTAATGTCCTTGTGCCCCACGCTGTACCCGCCCTTGGCCGGGCGGATGCGCTTGGTGAGAGTTTGAATCCCTGCTTCGCCGTCTCCAGCAAAAGGCTCGCCGATTGCGAGCACATCGGTTGGCAGGTTACCGATGTTCGATGGAACCATCTCGGCCTTACTCAGATCCTCCTTGGCGACCTTGTGCGTGACGAGCACAAGCACGGCTGGCTCGCCTGTGGGCTGGCCATTTTTCCATTTCACGCCCACGCCGATGCCGCGCACATTTGGGTGCGGCTTCTTAAGGTCAAGCAACTCGCCAACGGCTGTCGCGTGCCCTTTGCTTACGCTCTTCGCGTCCGCGGCTGTCAATGTTATCTTTTTTTCATCTGGTTTCATGGCGTTTCTTTCTGTTAGTTGGTTCTGTTCTTACAGAGTCTGCGCCGTTATGACGCCGATCTCTTCTACATCGGTTCCGCATCCCTCCAGTGTCTTCGGCACGATCTCCTCCGCGCGCAGGTCGGATTCCGGGACCTTGTGGGTAACAAAGACCTTGATCACTTTCTTGCCAGCTTTCTCTCCGATGCCGACGCCGGTAACGTTGGGCAATCGCATCAGTCGCTCCTCGTGTTTTTGCTTTACGGACTCGATTTTCATTACTGTCACTTCGTTTATCGCGGCAAGATACGCCCTTTTTGCCAAGCCACACGGCATATGTCGTAGCGTTCGGCGGGGCGACTCCACGATTCTTTTTCAAAAAGCTGGCGTGACTTTTCGCGTCACATTGTGACTTTTCGCGTCACAAATGCGAAAGAGGTCGGAGGAACCAGAACTTCCACTCAACCGGCGGTGCGGGTGCGGTTGTTCTTAAGAACAGTTTTTTGATGCTTGTTCCATGAGCCTTATGGAGCGGGTTCCGAACCGGCTGGGCAGCAGCGATGCTCCTAGTCCTTGTCCATCAATTCGATCTGCCGCTTGAGCAGTTCGAGTTCGAGTTGCATCTTCTTCTGCAGCTCAGGCTCGCAGACGTTACAGGCGTCGAGGCAGCCTTTAACGATCACGCCCGCAGTCGGCAGGCAGGTCTGGCGTTCAAAGCCGAATTCCTCCTGTGCGTCCTTGGAAACCCCGCCCGTCTTGGGATCGAGCAATTTGCGGTTGATCAATTGCTTGTCCACTTCCGTCAGGGCCACTTTGCGAATCGCTTCTGGTAGCGGGAGGTCCGCGGTCGCCTGCGCCGGAACGCTCCCGGTGAACGCGAACCGACCCAACACAGCAAACTGCGGTGAACTCGCCTGTGCATATTGCGCCTCGCTCTGTAGGCCGCGCGCTTCGGTTTCTAGCCGCGTCTTGTTCGTCGCTGGCACTTCCTGCGGGACAGTCGAGATTTGCCCCACAGCGCGAATCGGATTTGCGAGCAGGGGTGCTGGCGCTGCCGGATCAATCACGCGGCGCTCGATTGAAACCAACTCGAACTTGATCGTCTCAATCTTGTTGATGCGGTAAAAGAGAAACGTAATCGCGTGGCATTGGTTGGGATTGGCAAACTCGCGCGAGGACGCTTCAAAGTGATCTTGCGACTCGCCTTCTTTGTGCTCGCGCGAGGAGACTTCACCCACAGAGAACGAGTGGGCTTTGCGTGTCGCTTCGACAGACGGGTTATCAGCCATGGAAGCATGCGCGGAATGCTGTTGCAGTATTTAAAAGTCGATTTGGCGTTGTGGGTTCCGCGGGCATTTGCATCAGCGCTGGCCGACATGAATCCGATCGAACCGCTCGCGTCGCTGTGAAAATCCCACGATCCCTTGTCTGTGCTTCGGCTCGAACCATTATCGGTGCTGTTTTGATCCGACATGAACGCCCTTAGCGATGACATGCGGTATTGTTCCTCCGACATTTGCTCGCTGCGGTAACTAAGGTTGCTTTCGCTATCGAAACTGAAGCGGCTACGGCGGTCCGTCGTTGCGAGTCGCACCCTTTCTCCCGGCAGCAGCGTGGTCGTGTACACGATATCGCCGAGGGCGAGCGGCCCGGAACAACGCGAGAATCGTGTATGAAGGATGACCTCGACGGTCACCGGCTGGCCGCTTTCGGTTCGCACGGCGGTCGGGAAGCTCAAGCGACGACGCATGTCAAGCACATCACACGGCGGGCACTTGTCGAACTCCGGGCAACACGGAATATCTTCGACCTTCGTTAGCGTAGTCGTTGTTTCCTTTTCCATCTTGGTAGCTCCTTATTTGTTTCCTTGTGGCGCTGATACATTCCGTTTCCGGTTAAGATTTAAGGCGTGAATTTCCGCGTCACACTGTGACTTTTCGCGTCACAATTGGGCTAACTCGCGAAAAGATCAGAACTTCCAGGCAACCGGGCGATCAAGGTGCGGATTGTAGGAGCAGAAGTATCCCGTCTTGATGCTCGCGGTGAGGTGATGGCCTAGTGAGGGATCGCTTCGGCGGGCCAGCAGATGCGCTGTGACTTGTGACGCGATGCAATCGCGCCGGATCTCTCGTCCTTGCCGGTGGTGAACCGACTCGACCACGACAACGCTATCGAGAGCTCACCGAAAACCGGGGAACGGCCGATGGCTAAGCTATGGCTTGCCCCTTGAAATCCTGGCCCGATCGATGGCACCCGCCGCCATCGACAAGGCCGCCTGCCTAGCTTCTTCTTCCGACTGGTACCGGTTGTCTGAGCCTCCAGCAACAGGTATTCTCCGCCCGGAATCCAGTAACTCTGCCTGCGACGTCCAGTCTCCCTCGGCTTGCTGCAGTGTCGTTACGATGATGCGATGCCCGTGATAAGTCTCTTCATGTTCCATAACGCGACTGTGCGTCCGAGAGTCCACGACGCGAGGATTTGTAGGCGTGCAATCTGTCCACAAGAAATACGACATTATGACGCAGAGCACGCCTAGAATTCTCAATGTTCCGTCTGCGGCCTTTGCGTTGCATGTCGTATTTGACAGGTCCTTGTTGAATAGGTCTTTTTCCGTATCAACGGCCTAGCAATTTCCGCCCGGCCCTCCGAACCACAGCGTTTCAAACCACGGCGAGGCGTACATAGTGACCTGAGCCGTATAGCAGACTGGCCATGACTGTGAGGGGGTCAAGCCAGCGTTCACCATCGCTCCGCCCGCAGGTTTGTAGTAGCCGATGGTTCGTTGATAGGCCGCCTTCTGCCACCCCTCTTTTGCAAAGTGGCCGCTGCCCATGGGCGGAAAGCTCGTGGTCCCTACGGTTTCGCCACCATAATCGATCTCGGACGCATTTCCCGCCAACGCGCCGCCCTTGTATAGCGAGTCTGGGTAGTATCCGATCGCGTTGCTCCCTGCTGTCCCGTTGTAGTACAGCCACCAACGCCCGCCGGTGTGCCAATACGTCAGCTCCATGATGTACTGGGCGCCGCCTACCACGCTGACTGCGTTGAGAGCCATGCCTGGGGCGAAGGAAGAACCGATCTGGACGAATGCCGAGCAAGTCAGGTTATAACAGCCGGTCGCGTTGTAATCGTCCGCAGTCCAGTACGTGAACAAATGTGCCTTTGTGTCACCATAGAATGCCGGATACACTTGCCACCCGCATTCGAGGGTCTGTAGATTCGCTCCGCTACCTCCAACATACCAGTGCTGGGAGAGCGAAAAGATTTGATTGGCACCAATCGGAGGGTCCCAAAGGTTCAGGAAGCTGTGTCCGCCGCCATTACTTACGTTCTGAAACGCATGAGCCCAACGGTGGGTTGCGGGGACGGTGGGCGGTTCAATCGCCCGTGGGGGGCGACCCGCCCCTCGCGGGCCCTTTCGAAAAAAATCCTTCAAGGTTGGGAATCGGCTCAGATCCTCTAAAGTGACGCGGCGCATGGGGATGGTCCCA
>QHPD01000088.1:0-8229 GCA_003218975.1 Verrucomicrobiota bacterium | reverse complement strand
GTAAATCGCACCGCTTTCGTCCATGAAACTGTGCGGGGCTTCCGTCTTATCGTAAAGTTTTAGAATGTACGTTTTCATCTCTCCAAGGGCGTCTTCGTGAGCCACTTTGCTTCCAGCTCTCGCCGAAAGCGCCGCGTAATTTGTGGACTGCACTGATTCGAGAAACGCCTTCAACGACGCGAATCCTTTTGGATCTGGCATATTTAATTGTCCTTTCTGTTAACTGACATTGATTGGTTAAGAATTTAAGCGTGACTTTCCGCGTCACACTGTGACTTTTGGCGGCACAATCGGGCTAAAATCACGAAAAGATCAGAACTTCCACTCAATCGGGCGATCCGGGTGCGGATTGTAGGAGCATAAGTATCCCGTCTTGATTCTCGCGGCGAAGTGGCGGCCGAGTGCAGGCATGACCTTTCCGATTCTGTTAATAGCCTCTTTGATCCGCTTGGTGACGGCCGAACGCGCCCGCTCGGCTTTGGACGAAGAGCGCCGGTCCCTGCCGCCGAGTCCGACGGCAGCGGCCAGTTGCTCGACTACGGCGTGCAACTCGCTGCGGGTCCTAGCGGCACGGTAGGAATCGTTAAACCGCTCGGCCTCCTCCAGATCGTTCCGCAACTCGTCAATCCGCTGCTTGTATTCTGCCTTGGCCTGTGAATCGAGAATTGGCCCGGCGTCCTGCAGTCCGGCGGTTACTGCATCGCCGCCAACTTCCCAAAAGCCGCCGAGCAAGGTCGGCGCTGGGAGGTCGATAGGTGTACCGAGCAATTCGCTGACGTGGACATCTCGGCCCGGATGACGCAACAGATAGCCGAGGTAGTCCAGACCGCGCATGGCTTTGAGGATTGCAATCTGCCCTTGATAACGAATCGTCCAGTAATCACCCTGTCGCATAAACACCGACTCGTCGAGCGAGCGCAGGACGGGGCGACTCGCGAGAGATTCCTCCAGGCTTTCAAGCAGGGCGCCTACGAATTTCCGGGGACTGTCGATGCGCTCATCAAGGCCGTTGAAGCGTGCCTTGCTTGTGCGAGTGACTGTTATGCTGCGCAGAATCGAATCCCAAACATTTCGCGCGATTCTCAACGTCAACACCTCAGATAATGCGAACCACCCATTGTTCGCGATTTCCCGGTGGGAACATGGCAAGGCGCGCTTGGCGGGAGACGCCTAACGAACTTCCTGCCATTGTAACAATCTCACTTATACGGCTGAGCGTCAAGCCCTATCTTTTTGGCAATAAGTTCCAGAGACATACTGCAGCCCGTCGCTTTTCTTCAACTAAATCTTCCGTTGCAGGCTGAACACGCGATCGATGGAATTTTTGGGAATTCTTTTACGCTGACAATCTCGCTCGACTAATTTCGGGCACTGCGAATCGTCGCAAGCGAGTCTTAAAATAGATAGTTGAGGCGGGGGCGGGAATCGAACCCGCGAATAGCGGTTTTGCAGACCGCGACCTTACCACTTGGCTACCCCGCCGTTTTTGAGGAGACGCAAACTATCTGGGCACGGCGCAACGGTGTCAATGTAGAGTCCGTTGAACCGTTGCATCGTTGAAAGTTAAACCGATTGCGATTTAGCGATTTAATGATTTAACACTTATCTTGGTCGCGTGACTTCTCGTTCATTCGAGCTTTTCGCCGCAGCGCAAAAACGTATTCCGGGCGGCGTAAACTCGCCCGTGCGCGCATTTCGACACGTTGGAGCTGAACCTTTTTTCGTCGAATGTGCGCGTGGCGCCAAGATTTGGGATGTCGATGGGAACGAATATATCGACTACATCGGCAGTTGGGGCCCGGCGATCCTCGGTCATGCCCCGAAACTCGTTGTAGATGCGGTTCGTGAAGCCGCAACGCGCGGATTGAGTTTCGGAATTCCGAATCCGCTGGAGGTAGAAATGGCGGAATTGATCTGCGCGTGGATGCCATCCATCGAAAAAGCGCGGATGGTCAATAGCGGGACGGAAGCGACCATGTCGTGCATTCGGCTCGCGCGCGGATTCACCGGGCGGGACAAAATTATCAAGTTCGACGGCTGTTATCACGGACACGTCGATGCATTGCTTGTGAAAACCGGCAGCGGCGCGCTCACGCACGGGCGCCCCGACAGCGCCGGAGTGCCGCAAGCTTTTGTCGATCTTACCGTTTCGTTGCCCTTCAATGATGTCGAGCTTGTGCGAAAAGCGTTTCGCGAAAACAAAAACGAAATTGCGGCGGTGATTCTTGAACCGATACCGGCAAACGCGGGCCTTTATTTTCCGCAGAAAAATTTTTTGTCCATCTTGCGCGATGAATGCACAAGGCACGGCGCGTTGTTGATCTTCGATGAAGTGATGACTGGATTTCGCATCGCGCGGGGCGGCGCGCAGGAGATCTATGGCGTCACGCCCGATCTCACCGCGCTTGGGAAAGTCATCGGCGGCGGGCTACCAGTCGGCGCATTTGGCGGGCGCGCCGAGATCATGGACCAACTTTCGCCAGATGGTCCCGTCTATCAGGCCGGAACATTGTCAGGCAATCCGCTCGCAATGGCGGCTGGTCTAGCGCAGTTGCGTGAACTGGAGCGGATTAATGGATGGAAGCTGCTCGAACAACTCGGCGGACAATTTGAGAAGTTTGCGCGTGACGCGATCGCAAAAGCAAAAATCGAGATCACATTTCACCGGATCGGTTCGATGTTTTGCCTGTTCTTCGCCCGTGGTCGGATTGTCGATCTCGGCGGCGCGCAGCGAAGCGATTTAAAAATGTTTAGCAAATTTTTCCATACTTGTTTGCAGCAGGGCGTTTATTTCGCACCATCGCAGTTCGAGACGAGTTTTATCTCAACGGCGCATACGTCGAAAGATATCGAGCGCACGGGCGCCGTAATTCACAAAGTACTCGCGGAGCTGTAGCGGCAGGCTCGGCGCGTTCGATCCTTCTTGCATTCAGTCGAAACAGCTGCCTCTACGGTTAAATTCTTTGCGTCGATGTCGTGGATGGACTAAGGGAACTGCCGCTGTGAGCGCAGACTCGCGAATTCGCCCGGTGGCGAAATTCTTGTTTGAAGGGGAGAAAAAATTCTTTGTTAAAGGCATTACGTACGGACCCTTCAAGCCGGACGCCGAAGGAAATTATCTCGGGCAACCGGAGCAGGTGGATGTCGATCTTGCGCTCATGCGCAACGCCGGCTTGAACGTTGTCCGGATTTATCATGCACCGCCGCGCTGGTTTCTTGATCGTTGCGCCGTTACCGGGATGCGCGTGCTGGTCACGCTACCCTGGGCGAAGCATATCGAGTTTTTGCGGGAACGATCGACACGCAGAGGCATTGTCGAAACCATCCGCGCTGCGGTCAGCGCCTATGCCGGTCATCCGGCGATCTTTGGTTATCTCGTCGGCAATGAAATCTCGAGCACCATGGTGCGCTGGCTCGGCGCGCGTCGTGTCGTGGAGTTCGTGGAGGAATTGATTCGAATCGGGCGGGGGATCGATTCAGATGTTCTTTTCTCTTACGCCACGTATCCGCCCACGGAGTATCTCCTCCCGCAGAATGTCGATTTTTGGTGTTTTAACGTTTACCTGCACGATCAACGCGATTTCGAGCGTTATCTGTTGCGTCTGCAAAATTTGACCGGAGAGCGCCCGCTCATCCTGGGTGAATTCGGCATGGACACCATCCGGCATTCACAGGAGGAGCAAGCTGAAATGCTCAGTTGGCATGTCGATAGCGTGGTGAAGTGCGGACTTGCCGGAACGATTTTTTTTACATGGACCGATGAATGGTTTACCGGCGGACAAGAGATTACCGATTGGGCGTTTGGGATCGTCACGCGTGAGCGTAAACCAAAGAAAGCGTTCTATGCGCTTCGCGAAAAACTCGATCAGGAAAATTCCGAATTGCCGCATCGTCCCCTACCGCGAGCGCCGTTCGTTTCGGTGATTATTTGTTCGTATAACGGTGGTAGAACGCTCGCAGCCTGTTTGAATTCGTTAGGGAAACTGAATTATCCAGATTATGAAGTGATTCTGGTCGATGACGGGTCAACGGATGATACCGCTTACATCGCTGCGCAGTTTCCACAGGTCCGCTACATCCATCAAAGCAATCATGGCTTGAGCCATGCGCGCAACACTGGCGCAGTTGCGGCAAAAGGCGAAGTGCTCGCCTACACCGACTCCGATTGCATGGCGGATGTCGATTGGCTCTACTATTTAATTGGCACTCTGGTATGCGGCGACTGCGCCGGAGTGGGCGGACCGAACGTTACACCGCCGGCGCAAAATTGGGTCCAAGCCTGTGTTGCAGCGGCGCCGGGTGGCCCCAGTCATGTCCTGCTCACTGATACGATCGCGGAGCATATTCCTGGCTGTAACATGGCGTTTTATCGATGGGCGTTTGACAATGTTGGCGGCTTCGATCCCGAATACCGCAAAGCCGGGGATGATGTTGATTTTTGCTGGCGAGTTCAACAAGCCGGGTGCGTCATTGCTTTCAGCCCGACTGCGATCGTGTGGCATTATCGGCGTTTTACGCTGCAGGCGTTTTTAAAACAGCAGGATGGCTATGGCGAAGCGGAGTCGCTCCTGCGTTTCAAGCACTTGATCTTTTTTGGTCCAACCGGCACAGCGAGATGGCGCGGCCAAATTTACGGGGCGCCGCGTTTTAGCTGGTTCGCTAACCGGCCAGTGATCTATCACGGAATTTTCGGCGAAGGATTTTTCCAATCGATTTATCCCAGGCCGCAATCGGAGATCGCCGCTTATCTCAGCAGCATCGAATGGTTCGCACTAACGATTTTCCTTTTCGGTCTGGGAATTTTTCTGCCTACGTTGCGCATTGTGCCCTACCTGATGCTTGGAGGCACTTTTTGCGTCGCGCTTTCCTACATGGTGCGGGCGCAGATTGAGCCGAAATTTGATACTGTGCATGCGCGGCTGCTGGTCATGTTGCTCGCTTTTGCGCAGCCGCTCGTGCGAGGGTGGTCCCGTTACTTCACCTGGCTCCATTTCAAACGGACACCGCGGAGCGTGATTCAAGCACACGAGCATTTGCCAAATGGGAACGGCGTCTTCAGCACTTTGAGTCGCCGAATTTTTTGGAGCGAACAAGGCAGGGACCGTCATTACCTGCTAGGCGCCCTGTTTCAATTGCTTGACGAAGAAGGCTGGCGCTATTCCACTGACACTGGCTGGAATGAGTGGGACATTCAGATTTACGGAAATTTTTGGTGGAGTGTTGCGCTGCACACCGTGACCGAATATCACGGCGCCGGAAAATGCCTGACGCGGGTCCGGCTTCGCGACCGATTGGTCACTACGACCGTGATTTTCAATCTGATTGCGTTGGCTCTGTTGGTATATCGGCAGCTCAATATTTCCCACCTCGATCTGTGGTCTATCATTCCCTATGGGCTTTTCGTGCTTTTTCTTGCAACGCGCGCCCGAGCGTTAAAATCGCGAGTCGCCGAGGTTGTGGATCTTGCGGCGTTGCGCGCAGGTCTGCAGCGGGTCCTGCGCAAAAGTAAAATCGCTGCGTCCGCCCCGGCCCCGCACGTTCGGCTCGCAGTGAACGCGATTGATCCTGCGTCGCCACCTCTACCGTAAATCCCAATGGCGTCTGACGCAGACGCGCTACAGCTTCAAAACCGTTTTTCCTGATCCGTGTTCTATTCGGCCAATCTGTTTCGCGCCCAAAATCGACATTGCGGGCTGCGCATCTCCCTTTGCGACGACCGCCACCATCCCAATCCCCATGTTGAAAACGTGATACATTTCCGAGAAATCGATATTTCCATGGTGCTGCAGCATCCGGAAAATTCGCGGAACCCGCCAACTTTTGGTTTCAATCACCGCGTCGCAGTTCTGGGGCAAAATACGCGGCAAATTGTCGATCAAACCGCCGCCGGTGATGTGAGCGAGACCTTTGATCATGCCGGTCGGAGCTTTTGCCAGGATTGGTTGATAATTTTTGTGCACGCGCAACAGCTCTTCGCCGACAGTGATTTTTGATCCTGGCAGGCGGGAATTGATCGTGAGCCGCATTTTTTCGAACAGAATTTTTCGCGCGAGCGAATAGCCGTTCGTGTGAAGACCATTTGAAGCAAGACCGATAACGACGTCGCCTGACTGGATTTTGCTACCATCGATGATTTTTGCTCGATCGACCATACCGACGATGCAACCTGCAAGATCATACTCGCCCTTGCGATATATCCCGGGCATCTGTGCGGTCTCGCCACCAAGCAAAGCGCAACCGGCTGATCGACACGCGCGCGAAAGTCCACGTAACAGTTGGCGGAAAACCTTCGGTTCGAGTCTCTCGCAACCGATGTAATCCAAAAAGAAAAGCGGCCGCGCACCGAGCACGGCAGTGTCGTTTACGCAGTGGTTAACCAAATCGGCGGCTACGGTGTCGTGCTTGTTCATCGCAAACGCGATTTTCAACTTTGTGCCGACGCCGTCGATGCTGGCGACAAGAACCGGATCGCGCATTCCGGAAAAATCCGCTCGAAACAATCCTCCGAAGCTGCCGCTTTTCCCAAGGACCTGCGGGCCGTGAGTTTGCCTTACGAGCGACTGAATTCCTCGCTTCAGTTTGTTGGCAAGATCAACATCAACGCCAGCGCGCGTATATGCCTTCTTTTTTTGATCCGCAGATTTCACAGATTAAATTCAGAATCTGAATCTGTGTAAATCTGCGTAATCTGTGGATGTCGATCTTATTTCAGATCGGCGAACAAGGTTGGATGCGCTTCCTGCTCGGCAAGCGCTTTCGCGCGTTGTTCGCGTTTTTCCATGATGAATTTGTCCAGCGCGGGATCGACGGGCAGGGGATAATCACCCGTGAAACAGGCAAGACAGAAACTGTTTAACGGTTTTCCGGTCGCGCGCACCATTCCTTCGACATCGAGATAACCCAGGCTATCCACACCGAGATATTTGCAGATTTCTTCCATCGACATCTGATTGGCGATCAATTTCTCCGGGTCCGGAAAATCGATGCCGTAATGACAGGCGAATCGGTGGGGCGGACAACTCACCCGGATGTGCACTTCCTTCGCGCCGGCCTCGCGGAGATTCACAACGCGCGCGCGCGCCGTCGTGCCGCGGACGATTGAATCGTCCACAACCACAACGCGTTTTCCGGCGACCATTTCCTTGATTAAATTTAGTTTTACCCGGACGTCGAAATCGCGGATGAGCTGGCTCGGCTGCAAAAATGTGCGGCCGATGTAGTGATTGCGGACAAAGGCGTGTGCGTAAGGAATCTTCAGTTCCTCAGCAAAGCCAAGCGCGGCATAATTTCCGGAGTCGGGCACCGGCACGACAATGTCTGCATCGACCGGAAACCTGCGCGCGAGTTCGCGTCCCATCTCCATGCGCACTTTTCCGACGTTCACGCCGCCGATCATGCTGTCCGGACGCGCGAAATAAACATATTCAAACATGCAGAACGCGGGCTGTTCCTCCGGGAATGGCCGCTCCGAGCGCAATCCGTTTTCATCGATGATCAACACTTCGCCTGGCTCAATTTCACGAATGAATTCCGCGTGAATGAGATCAAAGGCGCAGGTTTCGGAAGCGACCACGTACGCGCCGTCGAGTTTACCGAGTGCGAGCGGCCGCCAGCCAAACGGGTCGCGCACCGCGATGAGCTCGCGCTCGCTCATGATCAGCAGCGAAAATGCGCCCTGAATCCGGCGCAACGCGGCCAGCACATTGCCGCCATTTTCCGAGGGCTGCGCAAGCAGATGCAAAATGATTTCGCTATCGGCGGTTGTTTGGAAGATCGATCCTCTGCGCTCCAGTTCATCCCGCAAAAGATCGGCGTTAATCAAATTGCCGTTGTGTGCGATGGCCATTTGCCCGCGCACACAGTCCACCACAAAGGGTTGCGCGTTTTTGATCGTGCTCGTCCCGGTGGTCGAGTAACGTGTATGCCCGATCGCGCGCGTCCCTTTGAGCTTGGCCAGTTCTTCCTGCCCGAACACCTGCGAGACAAGGCCCATGTCTTTGTGCACCAGAAATGTGGTGCCCGGCCCGTTACTGGTCACAATTCCCGCGCTCTCCTGGCCGCGATGCTGGAGCGCGAACAGGCCGTAGTAAGTAAGCGCTGCCGCGTTCGGGTGGCCGAATACACCGAAGAGCCCGCACTCGTGCTGCGGAAACGCAGCGGAGTCGTGCCTCTGGTCGATGTCGAGTTCGTCTGGGGGAGGAATCACAAAAGATAATCCATCAAATTGTG
>QHPD01000087.1 GCA_003218975.1 Verrucomicrobiota bacterium | reverse complement strand
CATGCGATCTCCTCGGAAAAAACACTCGAGGAGAGAACGCGTCATATCCTGAGCGAAATTTTCGCGAATTGCTCGCTTGAGAAAATTGGCGTTCGACTCTGGGACGGCACGGCGTGGCCGGACGAGCGACCACGCGACGCCATGCTCGTGCTGAAGCACCCAGGCACACTCGGGCGAATGTTCTTGCCGGGCACAGAAGTTGGTTTGGCCGAAGCATATTTGTACGATGACTTCGATATTGAAGGCGATATCGAGGCCGCTTTTCAGATCGCCGACTTTTTGCTCGAGCGCCTTGGGGATTGGAAAAAGAAGCTAAAGCTCGGCGGTCGGCTGATCAGGCTTCCCCAGCGCGATGGAAGATCGACGATGCGACATGCCGCGAGGCAGCTGCTGCCACGAATTCGTGGCAAACGTCATTCACCGGAGCGGGACCGGCGCGCGGTAACGTTCCATTACGATGTTTCGAACGATTTTTATCGTCTCTGGCTGGATCGGCAAATGGTTTACTCGTGCGCGTATTTTCGCTCGCCGTGCGACGACCTTGACGTGGCTCAGGAGCAAAAACTCGACTACATCTGCCGCAAATTACGTCTCCGAGCAGGCCAGCGTCTCCTCGATATCGGTAGTGGCTGGGGCGCGCTCGTCATTCACGCTGCGAAACATTTTGGCGTGTACGCCGAGGGAATCACTCTGAGCGCGCCGCAAGCGGAATGGGCGCGCGCCCGGATTGCAGAGGCTGGATTGGCAAACGAGGCGAAGATCGAACTGCGCGATTATCGCGAAATTTCCGGGAGCGGCAGCCAGCTTTACGATGCAATCGTAAGCGTTGGAATGGCCGAACACGTCGGACGAGAGCGGCTGCCGGATTACTTCGTGGCTGCGCATCGGGCACTCAAGCCGGGCGGCGTTTTCCTTAACCAGGCAATCGGCGAAGGAATCGTCGCGCGACCAAATAATCGTGATGGCTCGTTCATCGGACAATACGTTTTCCCTGATGGTGATATTCCGCCGCTACCCGTCATGCTTGCCGCGGCGGAATCTGCCGGTTTCGAAATCCGCGATGTAGAAAACTTGCGCGACCACTATGCGCACACGCTGCATCATTGGCTTCGCAGATTGGAAGCCTGCCATATTGAAGCACTTCGCTTCGTCGATGAAGCGACATATCGCGTATGGCGTCTTTATATTGCCGGCTCGGCGCACGGATTTCGAACCGGTCACATTGCTGTTTACCAAACGCTACTCGCAAAGTTGGATCCGTCTGGCCAGATGAATCTCCCTCTTATCCGCGATGATTGGTACACGCAAAAGCCTGGGATGTGAGGCGCGATGGAATTAAATTTTTTGCGGCATTGACAGCGTTCGCGACGGTTCTATAGTCGTCCGCTTTCGGTTCGTCAGAGAAAACTTTTGCCGAGACAATCGTAACCAAATGCCTTCCACTGAAATCATTTTAACCGAGAACGTTCCTGGTTTAGGCGCGGAAGCCGATATAGTCAAAGTGCGCCGTGGGTATGCGCGCAATTATCTCCTGCCGCGCGGGAAGGCACATGAAGTCACACCGGCCGCTTTACGCCAGCTAGATGCCCTTAAGCATAAGCGCGCCGAACGCGAAGCAGGCGAGCTAAATGAGGCAGAGGAGTTGGCGCGCCGAATCGGTAAAGCGCGGTTCGTCTTCACGCTCGAGACCGGCGAGACTGGCAAAGCATTTGGATCAGTCACCGCGCAGGACATCGTGAACCGGCTCAAAAACGAGCTCGGCGCCGAGATTGACCGGCACAAAATTGTCCTCGAGCGCCCCATCAAAGATACCGGCGAGCACGAGGTCGCGATCAGATTGCATCACGCTGTGACCGCGCAGCTTGTTTTCCAGGTGAAATCCGCCGAGGAACGGAAGACGGAGGAAGCAAGCGCCGGGACCGAGGACGCTGAGAAGAGAAAGAAACATCGATTTTTCCGCAGAAAAAAAGAAGAGAAAAAAGAAACCAAATAAATGGCGACTCAATCGTCCGCATGGACAGGAGAGAAGCCTCGTAAAGCGGGTAATGGCGCTGGCCGAGGTTCGGCGGCGCGAAGCGGCGAAAAAGTTGTCCGCATTTCGCCAACAGGTTCTGAGCAGGATATTCACCGCACCCCGCCGCATAGTGTGGAAGCGGAGCAGGGCGTCCTGGGATCCATGCTGATCTCACCACGCGAAATCATCGCGGAATGCGTCGAGAAAATTACCGAAGAATACTTTTACGTTCCCGTGCACCGGACGATTTACAACGTCCTGGTTGATCTTTGGAATGCAGGGCAGGCGATTGACCTGATCACGTTCACCCAAGTGCTGCGCGACCGGAGTTTGCTCGAGAGCGTGGGCGGAGCGGCATTTGTCACCAGCCTGTTCACCTTCGTACCGACAGCCGCAAACGTCGGGTATTACATCGACATCGTTCGCGACAAATATATCCTCCGCGAAATCATCGCCACCGCCACGGAGAGCGTTCGACGCGCCTACGAAGAGCAGGATGAAGTCAATGATCTTCTCGACGAAGTGGAACAGAGAATCTTCGCGGTCGGCGAAGACCGTTTTAAGGGCGAAATGCTCTCGATGAAAGAGCAAGTGATGAGCACTCTTGAATCAATCGAGAAGCTTTTTGAAAACAAAGGCGCAATTACAGGAGTCTCGACTGGTTTTCGCGATCTGGACAAGCTGACAAGCGGCTTACATTCCTCAGAGATGATTGTTATCGCAGCTCGGCCGAGCATGGGGAAAACAGCGCTGGCAATGAACATTGCTGAGCATGCCGCCATCGAAGTGAAGCTGCCCGTGGCAATTTTCAGCTTGGAAATGAGCGCGCAACAGCTTGTCCAGCGCATGCTTTGTTCACGAGCTCGCGTCAACCTAGCTAAAACACGAGATGGATTTCTTGCGGAAGCCGACTTTCCAAAACTGACGCACGCAGCTTCGAAACTGGCCGAAGCGAAAATCTTCATCGATGATAGCGCCGGTCTGAGTATTTTGGAGCTGCGCGCGAAAGCGCGCCGGCTCAAAGCGCAGCAGGATGTGCAGCTCATCATTGTCGATTATTTGCAATTGCTAAGATCGACCTCGCGTCGGGCGCATGACAATCGGCAGTTGGAAATCTCAGAAATTTCCGCAGGGCTGAAAGGTTTAGCCAAGGAACTGAAAATTCCGATCATTGTTGTGGCGCAGTTGAATCGCAATCCAGAGATTCGAACAGGCAGCGGCAAGGGAGTTCCCCGACTGGCGGATTTGCGAGAATCAGGTTCAATCGAACAGGATGCCGATCTTGTCGGTTTGCTTGTTCGGGAGGAATATTACGCCGATTCAGACGAGGAAAGAACAGAGCTGGAAGGCAAGGCTGAACTTATTATTGCCAAACAGAGAAATGGTCCGATCGGCCAAGTCAAACTTACTTTCCTAAAAAACTTCACGCGCTTTGAAGATCGCGCGGAAGACGCAGTTGAGCCACAGGAAGCGTTCTAGAGCGATTTTGCCGCATCGACCACGTGCTGCGCGTCGATCCCACGCTCCTTCATCACTTCCGCGCCAGGCGCGCTCAAGCCGAACTGATGCAGCCCAATCACTTTCCCGTCGAGACCAACGTACTGATACCAAATCTCAGCCACACCAGCTTCGATTGCGACGCGCTTGCGACAGGAATTTGGGAGAATCTCCTCGCGATACTCCGGAGATTCGCGATTAAAACGCTCGAAGCATGGCATCGAAACCACGCGCACGCCGTTGCCCAGCTCTTTCGCCGCCGCAAGCGCGTGCTGCAATTCGCTCCCGCACGACATAATGATCAGCTCAAGGTTTCCTTTCTCCTTTTTCACAACGTAACCGCCACGCAGCACTCCTTCGCGACGCAATTTTGGATCAATATCGTTTAACATCGGAACAGCCTGACGCGTGAGCGCGAGCAACGTCGGTCCCTCCGTCCGCTGCACCGACGCAACGAATGCGCCTGTGGTTTCTTCAGGATCGGCCGGGCGGATCACGTCGATATTCGGCATCAGGCGAACCGAGCTAACCGTCTCCACTGGTTGATGGGTCGGGCCGTCTTCGCCGACGCCGATCGAGTCGTGAGTGAAAATGTAGATGTTGGGAAGCTTGGCCAGCGCGCCGAGCCGAATGGAAGCGCGGCAGTAATCGGTAAACACCGTGAAGGTCGCACCCGAAGCGCGGAACAGCCCGTGATAAGAGATGCCATTGAGAATCGCGCACATGCCGTGCTCGCGAATGCCGAACCGAATGTTGCGGCCGCCGGGATTGTCGCGATTAAAATCGCCGCCATCCTTGATGTAATTCATGGTCGATCCATGCAGATCGGCGCTGCCGCTCATCAGCAATGGCATCGCTTGCGCAATCGGTTGCAGTACTTCGCCGCCAGCTTTGCGCGTGGCCAGTTTCGCATCCTTCGGAAACTCCGGAATCTTTGCAAAGAGAGTGACGGGAACTTTTCGCTCGAGCCCGTCATCGAGCAGCTTCGCTTTGTCAGGACTTTTCTTGCGCCACTCGTTGTAAGTTCCTTCCCAGCAGTCATAATCGGCAAGCAGCTTCTTTTTGTGCTCGGCAAAGTAGCCATACACATCCTGTGACACGAAATAATGTTCCGCTGGCAAGCCGAGCGCCTTGCGCGCAGCATCAACATATTTCGCGCCCGCTTCTCCATGCGCTTTGTACGTCCCTTCGACTTCAGGGACGCCCTTGCCGATGAGCGTATGCGCGACGATGAACTGCGGTTTCCCGTTATCGCGCTCCTTTGCGACGTTCAGTGCGTCGAGAACCTGTTGCATGTCGTGGCCATCGATCTCCTGAACATCAAATCCGTATGCTTCAAAACGTTTGCCGGTGTTTTCGCTCTGTGTCTCTTTGGCCGCAGCATCGAGCGTGACGGCATTCGAATCGTAGATGAAGATCAAATTATCCAAACCCCAATGGCCAGCGAGCGCGCAAGCCTCAGACGCAACGCCTTCCTGCATGTCGCCGTCGCTGCAAAGGCAGATCACATGCTGATCGAAAACTTTGTGCTCATCCGTGTTGAAACGCGCCGCAGCCATTTTTGTCGCCACGGAAATACCAACCGCGTTGCCCACACCTTGACCTAGTGGTCCGGTGGTGCATTCGACTCCAGGGGTGTCGCCAAATTCAGGATGTCCCGGCGTCTTCGAATGTAATTGCCGAAACCGCTTGATTTCTGACATCGGCAAGTCGTAACCGCTCATATGCAGCCACGCGTAAAGGAACATGCTGCCGTGTCCACCAGAGAGCACGAAGTAATCGCGATTGATCCAGCGTGGCCGATCCGGATTGTATTTCAGTGCATAGCCATAAAGCACGGCACCGATTTCTGCGCAGCCGAGCGGAAGCCCAAGATGCCCCGATTGCGACGCCTGTACGGCGTCCATGCACAATCCGCGCGCCTCGGTAGCTGCTTTTGAAAGAATTTCAATGTTCAAACTCATGGTCGTTTTATAAGCAGAGGACGAAGGGAAGGGAAATGATTTCCGGCTTTCGCTTTTCTTGCTTCATATCCACATTCTGTTTTCTAGTAGCGGTGGTGACCGCCAATCCGGAATGAATCAGACGGCCCTTCTTCAGATCGCTGAGAGGCTCGAACGCCTTGCAGGCAGGCTACCTTCCAAAATTCGAAAGGCAGTGCTCAGCGAGCTCACACCGCTCAAGCAATTATTCCTCCAACAACGGCCGCCGCGATTCCTCTTCATTGGATCGAGCAAAATGCCAATGCAACAAATCATTAACACTCTTTTCGCCCCGGGCGTCCAAGAGCAAACGAATGTTGCCGTGATGCCCGTGCACCGGTGGACCGACTGGAACATCCCTGGTCGCGGAACCATCTCAGTGCTGGACGCGCGGGAGGCCAGTGATTTCGTCGAAACTCAAGTTGAGGAAGACCTCAAACGTCAACCTGCCGACATCATTTTCTTTTTCGACGATGGAGAATTGGATTTGCAAAAACTGCCGGCGTCGGCCGAGGTGAAGATCGTCGGTGTTTCCGTCGGACCTGGAAAGCGGGTTGCGCAACTCGTAGAAGCGCTCAAAGCGCAGCCGGCAATGCGCGATCGTTTGCTCAGCGTAGTTCCCCTTACAGGAGAGGCCTCAACAGAAACGCAGCGTTTGATGTCGGTTCTGGCGAAGCAACTGCCGAATGAAGCAAAGGTCGAGATGATTCGGATTTCGCGCGATCGCGACGCGCAGCATCACGTCGCCCATATCCTGGTAAAATCGACAACGGCAATTTGCACGGCGATCGGGACACAGCCTATTCCGCTGGCAGATTTGCCCATTCTCACCAGCTTGCAGTTGATGATGATCTCCGGAATCATGCATATAAGCGGGCGCGAGCGAAGCCTGCGCGCCGCAACGGAATTTGTTGGCGCGCTGGGCGCAAACGTCGGCGCAGCGCTACTCCTCCGCGAAGGCGCGCGCGCGATTCTCAAATTCTTTCCCGGCTGGGGAAATGTCGTTTGCGGATTGGTGGCAGGCTCCGGCACGTACGGGATCGGCCGCGCAGCGACCGCATTTTTTATTGACGGCGTTTCGCTAAAGGCTGCCCGGCAAACCTATTTTCGAAGCCGGAAGAAGCGCCGCCTCCTGCACGAAGCAGCGCGGACTCCCAGCTGAATAACTTGTGAATAAGTCTCCTCTTCGGCCGCATTTTGTTCACAGAGTTTTGTGAACAAACGTGTCAATTTTAGCCACGCCGCGACGCATTCGTTACATGAAGCTCTCCGACATACGGGCGACGCTTCAAGACATTGGCGTCTCGCCGGTCAAGACTCTCGGACAAAATTTTCTGCACGATCGAAATCTTGCGCGATGGATTGTCGAACAAGCAGAGGTAACGCCGGATGATTACATTGTTGAAATCGGACCCGGGCTTGGCGCTTTGACTGAGCTGCTTCTTCAAAAGCGCGCGCACGTACTCGCGATCGAAAAAGACACAAGACTCGCTAATTTTTTGCGCGAGCGATTCAGCCATTCGCGACTTGAAATGCTCAACATTGACGCGCTCAACTTCGATCCACGTATTCTCTTCTCGCGTCGTCGCGTAAAATTTGTTGGCAATATTCCTTACAACATTTCCAGTGCCCTACTCGTGAAGTTTCTTGAAGAACCGAGTCCTATCTCACTGTGGTTGTTTATGTTACAAAAGCAAATGGCGCTGCGACTCTCCGCCTCGCCGCGCACACATAGCTATGGGTCGCTGACGTTACACATACAAGTGCACCATCGTGTGAAATATCTGCGCACGATTCCAGCGTCAGTTTTTTTTCCAAAACCCGAAGTCGATTCCGCGCTGGTAAAAATCTCGCCGCGCGATCCGCGTGAATTACAGCCGCACGATGATGAGTTGCTTGAGAGATTAGTTCGACTCGGTTTTTCTCACCGAAGAAAACAGTTAAGAAAACTGCTGAGCGCGGAAATTGTTCCCGATTGGAACGCCGCAGCTTCCATTGGCGGGTTTGATCCAAAAGCTCGAGCAGAAGAGCTATCGCTTCCGCAATGGATTACGTTGGCGAATTATATCGCCCCACGTGCAATACGAGACAACGGAATGAGAGGCGATGAGCGCTTTCCCGTCGTAGATAAAAACGATCGAATTCTGCGGTATGCGAGGCGCGCCGATGTGCATGGGAATAACTTGCGGCATCGCGCCGTCCACATCCTGATTCTCAACCAGGCGGGCGAAGTTTACTTGCAGCAACGCTCGCGTTGGAAAGATCGACATCCTCTCAAATGGGATTCGAGTGCAGCCGGACACGTAACGGCCGAGGAAAGCTACGACGAAACAGCCCGGCGGGAGTTACAAGAAGAATTAGGCATCGAGGTCGCCCTTAAAAAAGTTTTAAAACTTCTCGCTTCAGCGCGGACCGACCAGGAGTTCATCTGGCTCTATTGCGGAGAGGTTGGCGACGGTCTTCAGCCGAACCCAAATGAAATCGAGACTGGCGCCTTTTTTCCTGCGGCGATCATCGACGGTTGGGTCGCAGCGCGACCGGAAGATTTTGCGCCTGGATTTTTGGAGTGCTGGAAAGCATACTGGCGGAAGGTGCGCCCCAACGCGAACACACCTATCTAAGGCCCACGAATTTTCTTCGCGGCAAGCGGCGCAGGGTCGCCTGCTTAAACTTTCGGGCGGCGCGTCTTGCGGCTTCCTTTCCTCCATACAAACTATCGCTAAACATCTTTGTCACGACGCGGTCTCCGCGAAGAAAGTGGACCTGAAAACCGTGCGTCTGTTTCTTGGCGCGCCGTTTCGTATCGATGCGGCGAATATTCGCTTCGGACTCAGGGTTAGGACGTCTTCGCATGAGGAGGCAGCGAAAAGCTAACTGAACAATTCGCGGATTCAATGAGCCGATGAAACGGCGCGCTGAAGCGTCTCAGGCGCCGGCAGGTGCCAGGCGTGCCATTTTTTGTCGTATTCGCTGGCTGGCAATAGAGCGTAGCAAGGGTGCCGTTTCGCTCGCAGCCACGTGATCAATTTAACAAGATCCGCTTTCGCCATCGTGGTGCACCCAGTGGTGGGTCGATTTACGCCGCGCCGAATATGAAAGAAAATCGCGCTCCCTGCTCCGGGCACTGGCGGATCGGAATTATGCCGGATCTCAATGAGCCAGTGATAGGCGAAATCGCCCGAGCGCATTTTTTCGTGCGTGTAATTGTCTGGCGGATTTTTTGGATCAATCACAATATGGCGATTGTAGTTAGGCGAGCGCGGGTCATCGCTCCAAACGTCTGCTTCGGTCACTTGATGGTAACGATAGTCGGCTCCGGCAGGCAGGTGCGGATCGTATCCGAAAACCTGGCCGATCTCGAAAACTCCAGCCGGCGCTCGCCCGTCGCGCTCTTTTTTTCGAAGTCCGGGTTCATTTTGCCCAGTTAGTCCTCTTCCCCAGGCAACGCCATTTTTTCCAAACAAGCCCGGAAACGGTCCCGCAACAAGCGTCCAATCTGCGTCACGTGAACGCTCAAATAAGCGCAACTCTCCTTGCATGGAGTTCCACGTCGGTGCGATGCCCAGGATGAGCTGCGTGCAATCCTCGGGAACTCCTTCGGGGTAAGCGTTGCCCGCCAGCCCCATCAGCAGGTAAATCAATAAATGGCGCAAGATCGAATTAAACATTTCCAACAGTTGACGCCCGTTCAGGTGATGTCGGCGTTTTCTACTGCAGCTGTGTCTGCTGGAAGATATTTCACGCCAATGAGCCAAGCCAGGCCGGAGACAAAAATTATTCCGGACACAAACAGAAAGGCCACATGCATATTCGCGTGACCTCCAATGTAACCAAGCAGCCAGAACGCCTGCACGTCGCCCAATGCGTGGA
>QHPD01000086.1 GCA_003218975.1 Verrucomicrobiota bacterium | reverse complement strand
GCTGTGATTCGCGTTTACGATGAAGCGGGCAACGTGATTGAAACCCACGAGCGCACTGGCGATTTCAAAGAACCGTGAAGTTTACTTTTTCTCATCGCGCCGGGCGTCTGTTCCCGATAATTTGGTCGCAGATCGAAGAGAACGAAGAAAACCGATGGCGCCTCGCGCCGCGCAATAGCGCGAACCAACTCGACGGGAGACTCGATGCGCGCGAAGTGTCGCATCTCATTATTTTGGGAGACAAAAGTCTTATCAAGTCCATCTGGCGTAGACATTTGATCATTTGTCTGTTTCCTTGGGCTGCTGGCGGTTCCCATCTACCGCCTGGATCTGGCGTCCACCGGAGGAAGAGGCGGGGGCAATTGGATCACCCTGGATTTCCGGGGGCTTATCTTTTGGACTTACATCACGTTGCTCGCCATCCACGTCACCTTAAGTTCAATGGCCGTCCTGTTATTTCCCCGGTCAGGAGCGTTGCGCATTCACTTTGGCTCAATGGTGCTTTCCCTGATCCTGCTCGTCGCAGGCTTCGTCGTTTACGGAAAGGTCCTGCGCGCGGTGCACGCCGACAACGTGCGCATCACCTTGTATCTGTTTAAGGCTCGCAGCGCGCCTGCCGCCGGCGATATTGCAAACGTGTTTATCAACTCGCCCCACCAGGACAACGACGGCGAGTATTTTTACGGCGTACTCCCCGCTCCTTCCCGACCTGCCAAATTGACCCTGCCACGACTTAGAACTGAATCACGGCTGCAAGGTTACAAGCCATAAATGCTGCAGGGTTGCAAAGAGATGGCCGGGTCCTGGGGCGTATGGAGGCGCTGCGCGAAGGCCGTCACCTAAACTAAAGCAATCGACCAGCGCGAACCGGAGGTCATCGAGGTGGGAGTGATCCCCGCGCCCTTTCGATCTGCTCAATTCGGTTGCGGATCAGTTCGTTGTCACGCGCGCATGTAAAAAGTGTCGCTTCGCCTGACCGCCTGAAAAAGTGGTCGCATCAACTCAAAGAAAAACACCAATGCGTTAATCAAGATTAACGCGCGTGTCACGACCGGCACCGAGCGAGTGTGCACCGAATCTTGAATGGGAAACATGTTGGCTCTTTAGCTATCGCACTGACCAACCGCAATGGTCTCCATTCGCGAGAAAAAGGTGCCGAGACGGTCACGACATCGATGCGCTCATTCCCAAAAACGTTCGATAATCGGGAGATTAAAAAGATAACCTAAGTTACCTGGCCATTATCCAGCATTGCGCGAGGCTGACGCACGCCGATTTCATTGTTCGGACAACCGGCGGCCGAACACGGTGATACACACAATCTCGCCGGAAAAGAAAGGATAGCATGGATATGATCAACACACTAACCCGCTGGGAGCCAGTCAGGGAATTGGAGGAGTTGCAGGATCGCTTCTCGAATCTTCTTGGTCGCCCACTTCTGCGGCGCACGAACGGCAAGGAGGGCATCACTCTGGCCGATTGGTCGCCGCTGGCGGACATCACCGAAGACGACCAAGAATATCTCATCACGGCAGAATTGCCGGACGTGAGAAAGGAAGACGTAAAAATCTCAGTCGAGAATGGCATGCTCACGATCTCTGGAGAACGCAGGTTTGAGAAGGAGGAGAAAAGGAAGAAGCATCACCGCATCGAACGCTCGTACGGTACCTTTTTCCGGAGCTTCACACTGCCGAGTGATGCTAATGCGGATAAAATCAAGGCCAAGTTCAAAAACGGCTTGCTCATGGTGCATCTGCCGAAGAACGAAAAGGCCAAACCTAAGCAAATCGAAGTCCAAGTAGCTTGACGACGCTGGGGCCGATCGTGGCGGATGGTCATCGCCAGCGCCACGATATAGCCCCGCTGAACACTAGGACCAGGTTTTTGTGGGATCATCAACCGCAAACGTAAGGAGGAAGAAACGATGAGCTTTTCGGCTCAGCGTCCAGAGATGGCGATCCAGCTTTTCGAGCCGGACCCGCACACAGTCTATAACATTGAGACGGCGGCGCATTTGGCGCAGATGTCGCGCCGCATGATCTTGGTTTATTGCAAACACGGCCTTATATCGCCGGTGGCCAAGGCAAGAAGGCATGGTTACTCCTTCAATGGCAACGCTATCCGCAGTCTGCGACGCATCCAAAATTTGCGAACCGTCCGCGGCATCAACGTCGCAGGTATCAAAATTATTCTTAGCCTCTCAAACGAGGTGGAAAAATTGCGTTCGGCAGTTATGCACAACGGCTCGCCCATTCCGTGAACTTAGAGAACCGTCCGCGCGTTGGATGATCTTACCGCTCTGATTGCCGACAGCCGAAACCAACGTTGCACGAAAACCATTTTGATCGGGACCTGGCAACCTTCCCGCCTGAAGGCACTGAATCACAACTGGAGAGGAAATTCGGACGACAGGGCAAGAAACGGCAATTTTCTTGCAAGATCTGCCCAGACGAACATTAGGAAGGTCTTAATTTGATTGTGGCATCCGTATGAAAGAGTGGCATAGACCCGGCAAGAACCTCGTCATCCCGACTTTCGTCAGCACCGAGCAGGCGATAGAATGGGGATCGCATCTCAATGCGGAGGAACACGCCACGCTCGTTGAGAGGCAGCGCGCGTTGAGCAACACCGCGCTTGCCGAGTATAATCTGCGGCGCATGCTCAATCTCGCGACGCAATCGCACTTAATGCGCGAGGCAGCCGGAGCATTTACGCAAGCCTGTCTTGAATCCGCCTGAAGGCCCCCTGAATCCTGGCTGCAAGATTAAATGGCAGCAATGTTGCAGGGTTGAAAAAAGGATGACCAGTCCTGGGGGGTAGAGGCCGTACACAAACGCCGCCCACGCCTGATTCAGACTCGTTAAGCGACGTCGAGCTTTGGAAAAATCTCGGTCGAGTGTCAAGACAATTCGCCGCAACACCGAATCGCCGATTCGAGTTCCAAAAACGCAGTCAACTTTTCATCAGCACGCACAATGAAGCGTTGACCGTCGCGATGTGCGTCAGCAACGAAGATGGTTCGCCTACGAGAATCCACAGCCGAGACGCAGCCCCAACTCCAACCGGCTTTGCTGAGATTGTCAGCGATTAATCAGTGACGCAGCATCGTTTTTACTTTTCTAAATCTCTTAAAGCGTGTTTCCTCATCTTTTCGCTGATGAATGTCTTTAACCCGTCCCGTGCGTTGTCAAAGCGGATGCATTCTTCGAGTGAAGAACTAGCGAACACAATCAGCCATGGAATTGGTTTGATTGCCGCGCTAATCGGCGCGCCAATTCTGCTTCTCGCCGCGCGCGAAACTGGCAGCGGTGGTTTTTTTGTCGGGACGATCATTTTCGTCGCAGCGATGTTAACGTTGTATCTAGCGTCGATGCTTTACCATGCCTGGCCAGAGACGCGCACAAAATACGCTCTACAGCTGTTCGATCACTCCGCGATTTTTTTCTTAATCGCGGGCACTTACACGCCATTCGCCCTTGGTCCGCTTCGCGGCATCTGGGGGTCGACGATCCTCGCAGTGGTCTGGGCAGTTGCGGCTTTCGGCGTAACTGTAAAGGCGATGCGAGGGACGTCGCGCCATCGCAAACTAGCTATGTCTCTTTATCTCGGGATGGGCTGGTCCGGGTTGATCATTATCTGGCCGGTGATCCTGAAGGTTCCACCAACCGCACTATTTTGGTTGTTTGCCGGTGGCGTTGCCTATACTGCCGGTGTGCTGTTTTTTGTCAACGAACGCCTGCGCTATGGCCATTTCGTGTGGCATTTGTTCGTGTTAGCTGGCACAAGCTGTCACTTTCTCGCCTTGCTCGCTTGTACGGCCTGACTAGAACGGCGCAATTCCCGGAAGAGCGTTTCTGCGCAAGCGAAGCCTACTTCGCGCACCGCCCGGCGGAAACCATAAAAGGGGTTAGCTTTTCCCGGGCGCGCACAATGAACCGCTGAGTGTCGCCGCGATGTGCGTCGGCAACGAAGATTGTCTCGGTCATAATTTGTCTTGCCAATGGGTCTCGCACACTTGTGCTGCCTGCTTCGCCTTCTCGGGTGGCAAATATTCTTGCCAGTTAGCGATCGTGAAATGCCACCATTCAGTGGGCAATCCGTAAAAGCCGGCATTTCGCATTGCGATCTGCAGCAAATGTACGTGCGAGCGAATCTCGAAATCAGGGCCTGCGTAATGCCACATTGCGGCCGGGGTGAAATCATCAAAGTCGGTGGGCATTCGCACGGGGCGATTCCACGCATCAACCAAGGTAGCATCGACAGCGAGACCCCAGCTGTGCAGTGAGCCAGCGCCGGTTTCAGGGTTAGCCACATAGTCATTGTTGTGCACGGCCTGCCAAAGTTTTACCTGCACGGCCACGGGACGGTAGGCGTCCCAGATTTTCAGTCGATACTGATAATGCCGCAGAAAGGTCTTGGCCTTGCTCAAACGCGACGCCACTTCGGGACGGACTAAGGCGCGTGTGCCGAGCGGATATAATGGATGGCCGGTAAGATTATTCCGACCAGCGTAGCGCAATTCGACGAGAATAGTTGGATCAACGGATTTAATATCGACCAGCGGGATCGCAGCTTGCGCAGCTGCGAATTTCATCGGCACTGTCATCACAGCAAATGCCATCAAGGGAACGTTAAAGCATCTCATTTGCCCAAAAAATCAAGGGATTGTCACCACTTCCACAGAGTCTGTTTTTGCAATGCGCTCGAGCAGAAGTCGAGCGCTATTCTCCGGGACCGTGAAAAAGGGGTATCCTAGAGCGTCCAAATCAATCTCATGCGCTAGAGGCCCGGCAGTTTCAGCCGTTCACATGATGCTGTGATTCGCGTTTACGATGAAGCTGGAAACGTGATTGAAACGAACGAGCAAGCGGGAGATTTCAGGGAATGGTGAGCGCTTTGTTTCGCATCAGGTCACGCACGCGATCAAACAGCTTTTCGGCTTGCTCCCGGATTGCGCGTTCCAGTTCAATAAACGCCATCAACGTTTCATTCGCGCGCACCGCGCACGGGGAACCCTAATCGGCCGTCGAGAACCAAATGTCCCGAACCATCTCCCATCGCTGTGAAACTGTAGATTTGCCCACTTCGCGCGTCGAGAGTCAGTTGCCACGGGATCCGCCACCGCGGGTTTGGAGCGGCCAGCACCGATAAAATATGCCGGCCGGGTGCCAAGAAAGCTTCATAGGTGTGGCCATATCCGATGGCTGTAGCCGGCACGCCATCGATCCACAATTGAACTACTACATCGTAGCCTAGGTTTGGTATTCGCCTTATGATTAAACGAGCAGCGCCCTCAACAGGTTGCACTAAACCGGGGCCTGCCACTACGCCGCTAGGTAACCGCATGTCCAAGCTCGTCGCCTGACAAGCAGCATATGCACTAAAAAAGAGCCAGACGACGACCAGAAGGAGAGCGTTGCGGCTACTATCGCTGTATGTCTTCATCGATGTCTTCACTGTTTATCTCGCTGCCACAGGATAGCTTTGTGCGACAGCCATATCAAATCAGCGTGTTGGTTGGGCGGTGGGGTCTGTTGGTCACCAGAACCGCAATCCTGTCAAGACACAGCGCCGCGACCCCGAATCGCCGATTCAAGTTCTACAAAAGCGCTCAGCTTTTCATCTGCACGCACAACGAAACGCCTTCCGTCGTCGCGATGAGCGTCAGCAACGAAGATCGTCCGACCGTTGCAATCCAAGGCTGACATGGAGTGTCGACTTGCTGAAGCCGGCGGCCCGCTCCCCGACAGGTGATGGCTGGAGGAAGACCCCGCAGGCAGTCGCCAGATCTTTCCAGGGCGAGCTGCTGCTTTTACAGTCCA
>QHPD01000085.1 GCA_003218975.1 Verrucomicrobiota bacterium | reverse complement strand
CTGTTAACACGTGATCACGTCTCGCGTTGCATCGTGCGCGAAATCAAAGAAGGACGAGGTAGTCCGCACGGCGGCGTGTTTCTCGATATTTCGTGGATCAAACAAAAAATGCCGAACGCTGCCGAATACATTAAGCGAAAACTGCCCAGCATGTATCATCAGTTTAAACAACTCGCCGACATCGACATCACAGAGCAGCCGATGGAAGTCGGGCCGACAACGCATTACATCATGGGGGGAGTGCGTGTTGATCCCGACACGCAAATGACGCGCCTGCCCGGATTGTTCGCCGCGGGTGAGTGCGCGGCGGGAATCAACGGCGCAAACCGGTTAGGGGGAAATTCGCTCTCCGATCTGCTCGTCTTCGGCAAACGCGCTGGCGAGTTCGCAGCAAAATTCGCAAAGGAAAGTCAGCCCGGCAGAATCGACAAAGACAAAATCGACCTCGTCGCGCTGGAAGCGCTCGCGCCGTTCCAACGAAGCGACGGCGAAAATCCATATCAGATTCAAAAGGATCTGCAGGAAGCGATGCAGAATCTGGTTGGAATCGTGCGCAACGAAGGCGAAATGCATGAAGCCTTGGAAAGGATCGGCAATTTCAAAACGCGCGCTGAAAAGGCCGCAATCACGGGCAATCGTGAATACAATCCCGGCTGGCATACTGCGCTCGATTTAAAGAATCTGCTCACAGTCTCGGAAGCGATCACACGCGCTGCCCTGGAAAGACAAGAAAGTCGTGGCGCACAATTTCGCGAGGATTATCCCTATAAAGTCGACGCCTTTGGCAAAGTGAACACGATTATTTCGAAAGCGTCGGACGGCTCAATGCTGGTGCGGCTCGAACCGCTCCCAGCAATGCCGGATTATTTGAAGCAGGTTATGGAGGAGAATGGATGAAAACGGCCACGTTCAAAATCTGGCGAGGCGACGCCAAAGGCGGCGAATTTCATGAGTACCCGACCGATGTCGCCGAAGGCATGGTTGTGCTCGACGCGGTGAATCAGGTCCAAGCGATGCAGGCGGGCGATCTGGCGTGTCGGTGGAACTGCAAGGCCGGTAAGTGCGGTTCGTGCTCGGCAGAAGTCAACGGGATGCCGAAGCTCATGTGCATGACGCGGCTGAGCGAGCTCCCATTGGAAAAACCCATCACCATCGAGCCGATGAAGGCGTTCCCGGTCATCAAGGATTTGGTCACGGACCTCTCCTGGAATTTTCGAGTAAAGAAAAAAATCAAACCGTTCAAGCCACGTCCACCTGATGCGCCGGATGGCACGTGGCGGATGCAGCAGGAGGACATCGATCGTGTGCAGGAGTTCCGGAAATGTATCGAATGTTTTCTTTGCCAAGATGTCTGCCACGTACTGCGCGACCATCAGCTGCACGAAAAATTCATCGGGCCACGTTTCCTCATTCACGTCGCGGCGTTAGAGATGCATCCGCTCGATACGGAAGATCGGATCGAAGAATTGCGAAACGCGCAGGGAATCGGCTACTGCAACATCACGAAGTGTTGCACGAAAGTCTGCCCCGAAAGCATCCAGATCACCGATAACGGAATTATTCCGCTGAAAGAACGTGTAGTGGACGACTTTTACGATCCGTTTGGCTGGGTGTGGAAAAGACTCAAGAAATTGTTAAATCGTTAAAGGAGTTACAATGTTACAAACTGATGCCAGCTCTTTGCTCGGTTGTAAGGATGTAACTCTTTTAACTTTTTAACTTTCGATGAAAACATGAGTGAACTTAAATCACTCCACAAAGACGCCATTCCCGCGGCGCTGGAAAAAGCCGAGCGCTACCGTTTGCTCAACGAACCGGGCGAAGCCGAGAGCATTTGCCTCGATATTCTCCACGTCGATCCGGAAAATCAGCAGGCTATCGTCACGCTCTTGCTCGCGTTGACAGACCGCTTCGAAAAAGGTTACGGCGTTAGCGATTCGCAAACAAAAGAATTACTGACGCGGCTGAAATCGGAATACGACCGCGCGTATTATTCTGGAATCGTGGCCGAGCGCCGCGCGAAGATGAAACTGCGGCAGAACACTCCGGATTGCCGGTTTCAAGCGTACGATCTTTTGCGCGAGGCAATGAGTTGGTTCGAAAAAGCTGAGCCGATTCGCCCGCCCGGTCACGACGATGCGATCCTGCGATGGAATACCTGCGCGCGGATCATCGCGCGAAACAATCTCGTCCCGCGCGAGGAAGAAGAGCCAATCGAATTTCCGCTGGAATAATTGTAGCCGCTTCGCTGCCTGCCGCACCGTAGCGTCGCGAAGGCGGGTGCGAAGCGTATCTTGATTTCCGCGACAGCGCGACAATTACGCGTCAGCATGACGACGACCAAAGACGAATTTACCCAATTTGAACACGCCGGCTGGGAACGCGTGGCTGACAAGTACGATTCTGTGTGGTCGTCGCTAACGCGGCAGTTTATTCCTCATCTAATCGATGACGCGAAGGTTACGGCCGGCATGTCAGTGTTAGATGTGGCCTGTGGACCCGGTTATCTGTCGGCCACGGCGAAAGAGTTGGGCGCTATTCCAATAGGAATTGATTTCTCCGAAAAGATGATCGCGATCGCAAAAGAAATGTTCCCTGATACCCCCTTTCGGCAAGGCGATGCTCAGGAGCTACCATTTGAAGATCGCAGTTTTGACCGTGTTCTAATCAACTTCGGCTTGCTGCATCTCTCGCATCCCGAAAAGGCATGTGCCGAAGCGTGCCGCGTTTTAAAATCGGGCGGCAGACTTGGTTTTACCGTCTGGGCGGGGCCAGAGCAGAATCCCGGAGCCAAAATCGTCAATGATGCGATTGAAGCACATGCGAACCTGGATGTCGGATTGCCCGAGGGGCCGCCGCATTACTTGTACGGGGAGAGAGAAGAATGCCGGCAAGTGTTGCAAGAATCCGGCTTTGATGGCAACTCGATGACCTACGAGACGCGCTCGGTCGAATGGCATCTTGCAAGCCCGCGCTATTTCTTCGAAGCTGAACGCGATGCAGGAGTCCGCACCGCCGGCCTTCTGGCGCGCCAAGCCCCAGAGAAATTAGATGCGATTTGCATCGCCATTGAAAATGGGATCGAGCGATACGCGCGAGCAAACGAAGTCGTTCTACCGATGGCGGCCCATGTTGTCGTCGTATCGAAAAACTGAGAACCAGAAATGAAGCAATGAAGCTTCGCGTGGATGAAGTGTTGACGTTTGACAAGCCAATACCGACACTGTTCCCGATTCTGAAAGAGAAAAGGAGAATCATATGCGACACAGACTTATTATCGCGAGTCTCCTCGCCATAGCGGCTATGGTGATGATTGTATTATCGGGCCGTGCGGCGAGTCCAAAAAGTAGCACACCTCAAAACGTGGATGTGAGCCAGCGACACCTCAACGAGTCCGAAGAGGCGATCGCGGTCAATCCCACCAACCGCAACAACATCGTGATTGTGACAAATATAGGACACCGTGAAGCAGGACTGACTGCTGGAATGTTCGAGGGAGTGAGCTTTGACGGCGGCGCGACGTGGACGACGCGCATCATCGGCAACAACGACAACCTGGGCGACGCCTGCTGTGATCCCAGTCTCTCGTTCGATGAGTACGGCAATCTCTTTATGACCTACCTGTACCAGGTCGAGAATGTGGTGCCGATAGCGCTCAGCACGGACGGGGGCTTGACGTTCAGTGTCATTGCGAATATTGCGGCGCCTCCAAAGACGACCGGGAAGAAGGCGCCCGGCGACAATCGGGGTTTGTTCCGCTATGTTGACCAGCCGACCATTACCGCCGCCAAGGGCGAGGTCTGGGTCGTGTTCAACGCCGCAGGTCCTATGTTCGCTACTGGTGCTCCTGTCAGCGGCTTGGGTCAAGTGGGCGCGTTCTTTGCCGGAGAGGTCGTGCCCGGATCCAATAACTGCACCTATGGCGATGTTGCCATCGGTCCTGCCGGTCAGGTGATGCAGGCGTGCAATCTCACCACGACCGGACAGGGCGGAGGCAAGATATTCGTGAACGTTGATCCGGACGGCTTGGGACCTATGGGATTCGGCGACCGCGTCTTTGTTGCCGAAACACATGTCGGCGGATTCGACTTTATCCCGCCGCAGCCTGACCGCTCTGTGGATGCCGAAGTCGGCTTGGCGTGGGATCGCACCGGCGGCGCACACAACGGGCGTGTGTACGCGGTCTATACCAAAGAACAGAAGAACGAGAGCGACGACATGGACATCTATGTGCGCTACTCGGACGACGATGGCGCTACCTGGAGCGAAGGGGTGCGGGTGAACGACGACAACACGAAGAACAGCCAGTTCCTGCCCAAGATCTCGCTGGATCAAACCACAGGAAACATAGCGGTTGTCTGGTACGATTCACGGAATGATCTCGGCACGGGCGGCGCGGGCGATACAGATGGCATCCCGAACGACGACGCGCAGGTCTGGGGCGCCTTCAGCACTAATGGCGGAACCTCCTTTACACCGAATATCCAGATCAGCGCAGGGACATCGAACTCGCACGACTCGGGCAACGCGATTGACTATGGAGATTACACGGGGCTGTCGTTCTTTGGTGGTCTGGCGCATCCGGCGTGGGCGGACAATTCGAATAGCACCGGGAACAACCCGGATGGCACGTTGCACCAACTGGACATCTATACGGCAGCCGTCGCCGTCACGCACTGAGTTGTGTCGTAACCTCTGGCCGATGCGAGCAGTTGGTGATCCGTTTTGTCGCGTCCCAATCTTGGTTAGGGACGACACAGAGGTCGTCTCTCCATTTTAGACGATCGCGCCGCCGCAACTAGAGCCGGCGCCTGCGGTGCAACCGAAACAATGGTTGCCGGTCATGATCTCACGACCTTCGAGTGAGCCCGGATCAATATCCCAGAGAAATAAACGTTCGCTTTCGCCATTGCGGAACCACTGCATCCGAAGCTGTTGATTGAAATCGCAATCGTAAACTTCACCACGCCAACCGACGCTGATGGTGTTGCGGCACATCAGACCTTCAATAGTCGCCGGATTGAATGCCCTAATCAGCAGCTCCATGTATTCCTCCAGTTTATTGTTGTGCCGCAAATAACTCGCGAAGCGCCCGATCGGGAGATTTGTGATCGTATAGAGATTATTAAACACAATGCCGAAATGCTTTTTGAGTTCGCGTTTGTAATCGGTCTCAAGCTCGACCTGAGGCGGAGGTAAAAACGCTCCGACTGGATTGTAAACCAGATGGAGCGGCAATTCCGGGTCGGTTCCGTAGCCTAACCAGTTGAGCAGTTGCAAAGCAGCGATGCTGCCTTCAAAAACCCCGTCTTGTCAGATTGCAACGATCGATGACATGCCGGGATGGTTGCAGCTCTCTCGCTCGTTCGATGAAATAGCGAAAATCGGGAATCATTTCCGGTGCCCCGCCGGTAAGATCGACAATCGGAATTTGGGTCGTGGCCAGCCAATCGACGATGCGATCAATGGTCTCACGCGTCATGACCTCTTTGCGCTTCGGTCCGGCATTTACGTGACAATGGACGCAGGTGAGATTGCAAAGCTTGCCGACATTCACCTGAAGAATCTCCGTGCACGCGCGGCGAAGCACCACATTTTCCTGAGCAAGTCGGGCAGCAAATCGGTTCATGAATGGAAAGGCTTCGTGACCCAATAGATCGAACCACCGAGAATTGCGGCGCAGGGCAGTGTGATCAGCCAGGAAAAAACGATCGCGCTTATCATACGCAGATTTGCTTTACCGGTCGTTAGGCCTATTCCGAAAAGGGAACCGACCGAGACGTGCGTCGTGGAAACAGGCAAGCCGAACAAGGTCGCCAGCACGACGAGAATCGCGGTCGTCAAATTCGCGGTGAATCCCTGGCCGTGATTCATCGTCGTGATTTTTTCGCTCATTGTCTCAGCGACTTTTCTCGCGTTGAGTAACCCGCCGATCGCCATGGTCAATGCAACCGCCGCAAAGCCCCAGCCCCGAAAGCGTTCGGGGTCGAGCGCTTTCCACAAGAGCAGCAACGCGACAATTTTTGGGGTGTCATTCAACCCGCGCGCGAAACTGACAGTTCCTGCGCTGAGAAAATGCGCGGCGTCCATGATTTGTTGCGAACCGAATCCAAGAAAATATCCCGCATAGCGCTCGCGACAGTTCTCTTGTTCATCGACCGAGAGTGTGATTGTTGACCCAACGTTGCGCAGCGCGAAGACCGAGGAACGCTGCGGCACTGCGACGACACGTTCCTCCGCGCCTACGCAAATGCACCACTCCTTGGTCACGCCGGTCGCGATTCGAACGGCATGAAGCGGAATGTAGAGAACCCCGGCGACTGCGATCGCGAGAACCGGACTGAGCAGCAGCGGCAGAACGAAACCTTTTCCCAGTGCGGCCAGATTCACCTGCGACCCAACCGCGACG
>QHPD01000007.1 GCA_003218975.1 Verrucomicrobiota bacterium | reverse complement strand
GGCCGCTTCTTCTAAGATTGCGACGCTTTAGTGTTGAGCAGGCGAGCAGAACTGCAATTCTGCTCGCGTGACGATTTTTCTCGGGTGCGGGTTTGCCGCAAAATATCCCGAGGGCGGCAGCATGTTCTCCGTGCCGCAAATGAGACGCTGAGCGCGGAGGACTCCAACTGAACAGATCTGGTATTGCTAAATTGCTGAAATCGTATTACGTTTGCTGTCATGAAAACTTTGACTGTGAAATTGCCGAATCCGCTTTTCTTGGAAATCGCTGGTGAAGCCACAGCACGCAATATTTCGAAGTCGGACGTGGTTCGAGAGCGCCTCGCGCAAGGAGCCGGTCCTGCCGGGGCGAACGGACGATGCAGCTCGCTTTGGAGTCGGATGCACGACCTGGTGATCACTTCCGACCGGCTCCCGCGCGATCTTTCATCGAACAAGAAGCACTTGCGTGGGTATGGCAAGAATCGTTCTCATTGATACTGGTGGGATTGTCGCCACACTGCGCCGGCGCGACCAGCACCATGCCTGGGCCCGAGCACACTTCGAAGGAGCAACTTGCCGAGACTTTGCGCCTACTCCGTCGTTACAGCGACACACCGATGAGTCTTGCTGACGCTTGTTTAGTACGGATGACGGAACTGATTGACGACGCAACGATTTTCACGACTGACACCGATTTCGAAACATACCGTAAACACGGTCGGCAAACGATCCCGTTGATTCAACCCTCTTGATTGCTGACGGCTGGTTAGCCGCCGCGAATCCTTCGCGTGATGACCATTTTCCTCGGGTGCGGGTTTGGCGCGAAATATCGCGAGGGCGGCGGCGTGCTTTCGGTGCCGCTCCAATGGATGCTCGGGCTGCGGCGATTGAAACAGGATGCGATTTGGCTGGAGCTGTTGCCGGCGACAAATGATCCGCGCGCGGACCAGGCCAGGATCGACAATTTTCAGCGGCAATTGCGTGCGCATAGGTTGGCCGGCCGATACTGTTTGCTGTACCAGAGCCCGGCGTCCGACACGCACGATTTATCGGGCATGCGTTGCGTCGGGATGTCGAAACAAACTCTGCTTGATCGGCTGGCCGGGCCAAATGCTCTGCTGAATCTCAGTTACTCGATTCATCCGCCGCTCCTCCTGCAATTTGAGAGAAAAATTCTCTGCGACCTCGATCCGAGCGAAATTTTTTATTGGATGACGAAGCTGGAGATGGGCCAGTCGTATCACGACGAGTTTTGGACCATCGGGCTCAACCTTCATGGACGCGATTGCCAGCTGCCAAAATCGTCGCTTCGCTGGAAAACGTTTTATCCGCTGGCGGACACGAAGCTTCTTCAACGCCGGCTACGTTCGGCGACTCCCAAATTCACGACGATCGGTCAATGGTACTGGAGCGGGGCAGTGGAAGTGAACGGCAAGTTCCCCGATCTCTCGAAAAAATTCGCCTTCGAACGTTATCTCGATCTGCCGAAGCGGATTCCAGACGCGCATTTTGAACTAGGGATGAACATCGCAGCAGACGACCCGGAGCGGGCGCGCCTACAGGAACGCGGATGGCATATTGTCGATCCGCATCGCGTCGCGCGTAGCCCGAAGCTGTATCGCCGATACATGGCTGGCGCGCTTGCCGAATTCACAGCAATCAAAGGCGTGGACGTAGCCTGGCGAACCGGATGGGTGAGCGATCGGGCGGCGGCCTTTCTCGCGATGGGGCGACCGGTCATTACGGAGGACACTGGCGCCGAAAAATATCTGCCGCCAGAAAGCGGATTCTGTTTCGTTGCGAGTATCGGCGACGCGGAGACGGCAGTTAAAAAGGTGCTTAGGGATTGGCCACGCCTTTCAAAGCAGGCACGCGCGTCCGCGATAGAAGTCTTCGATTCCGCAAAGAATTTGCGGAAGATTCTCGATCTTTAAGAATTTTATCCAGATCGCCCTAATTGTGTTCTGGCTCGCGCGTAATGTTTCTCGCACTCTGCTTCGCGCCCCGCAACGGTACGACGTCTCTGTAGCGGGCCGAACTCCGAGGTGATCACCGTGAATCTGCGTTCCGTATTGCCGTCGTCGCAGAATAAGACCACCCAATCGCGCGTCTTCCCAACTTCATGCGCCCGCGCCGTATTAGAAAAAAGCGCGGTGTAATGGCGCCCGTTGCGCGCAGTGTGCATAATGGGAAGCCACGCTTCGCCTGCAGGATTGAACCTTCGCGGCGCGATTTTCGTGAGCGTGTCAGCTGCGACTTTGTCGCGATATTCTCGATCCACGTCGAGTAGCTCGGACACCGAAGGTTTCTGCGGTGCGGATGGTGGAGGCGCCAGCGCTGGCGTTGTCGGTATTTGCATTCGCTGTCTGCGGATACGTCCCAATCGTTGGGCGAGCGAATCGCGAATGCCAGCCAAACGCTTTGCGCCGATGCCAGGGTATTGTTCGAGTCGGCCATCGTGCGCTGCCAGCTCGAGTTCTTCAAGCGTTTCGATCCCCAGATCGTCGTGAAGACGCCAGGCGTACACCTTCCCGATTCCCGGCACGGACGCGAGAATTGCAATTGGATCGCTCTCCCCGCGGAGACGATCTAGCATGGCGAGCCGGCCGTGCAACAGGATGTCGCGAATCGAGCGCGCGATCGTCACACCGATTCCTGGAATTGGTTCGAGGCCTTCAATTCCTTGCTCGGCAAAGATGTCGGCGACCGAACGCGATAAACGCCGGAGCACATTTGCGGCGCGGCGATATGCCTGGATTCGAAACCGGTTTGCGCCCTGCTCAACAAAAATATTCGCGACCTCGTCCAGCCGCCCTGCGATGTCGACGTTGGGGCTCGAGGTTCGGTGTCCGCGATCTCGCGGCGCACTGGTGCGAGTTAGCTTGTGAGGGAAGCTGTCATCTTGCCCTACGGAGCTCCCAGACGTCGAAATAGCCTTCATGGATCGGGATCTCCGAATGTAACGTGTAATGTTGCCATTGGACACGGCACATTGCGCGTTGGCCCGAATCCAAGATCGGCCTACGAGTGAGATTTCAGGCTATTCTTCGCGGCTTTCCACGCAGAATGCCTGGTGCGGGCGCTGCGATGTTCACTTTGTCGAGACCGCGCTGCTTTCTTTTTTGCCCCAGACATGAAACGTATAGGTAAAGACGATGTAGCCGAAGAGATCGTGCTTGGGGCCGTTGCTCACGTAGAGCGCGGGATTGAATTGGAAATCGCGGGTAAGATTGCAGGTGAAACCGATGGTTGATGAGTTTTCCGATCCGCTTTGGAAATCAACTTGCACTCGCCAAGTCTGATTGAAATCGTACGCGTACCCGAGGATCGCTTCATTTTTGTAACCAGCGTGAATCGCGCCGACGATCACTTTGTGATGCTCGGTGTAGTAGCCAGTTTCGATATACGGCTGAGGATCTACATTCAGGTGAGGCGACCAATTCACGAACCCAGCGGAAAGAAGATAGGGCTCTTTCGTTAGCAATCCGATCTCCGTCCCAAAGATCCAATCGTCCGGTTGAAAGCCGCGAAACACCGCTACCTCAGCCCATTTCGTTAGGCCCAACTCGGCTTGCAATTCATACGGGTTGGCAATCCGCTTGTCTTGAATTTGCAAACTTAGGGAAAGATCGCCTTCGCCTTGAAGGTCTGGCGTCACGATTTGACTGAGGCCTTTTGTCGTGGCCAGAGACGAAGGCGCGCTCGCAAGGATCCCTAATATCATTACAGTGGTCGCAATCGCGAGTCTGATTTCTTTGTCTCTCGCCCTATCCATTTCCATGATGCCGCGAGTAAAACCGCTACTGCAGAGTTTGTCGATTCACTGTTTAGCGCGGCAGCTTTCGGAGTTGAACGCGCCGCGAGCGATCCTAAGATTAAGCGATGCGTGTGTTGGCCATCGATGCCTCTTTGCGCAACACCGGTGTCGCAATTATCGATGCAAATAATGGAAAACCGCGCTCGCTCTATTTTGGAACGATTCACAACGCGAGCTCGACGCGTTCCTCGTCCTGTCTGGTGGTGATTCGCGACCGGCTTATCGAATTAATTCGCGAACACGAACCTGATTGTTGCGCGCTCGAATCGGTCATCTACGTGCAAAGTTATAAAACTGCGATTGTTCTCGGGGCCGCGCGCGGAGCAGCCATTCTGGCTGCGGCGGAAAACGGATTGCCGATTTTTGAATATAGCCCGAACCGGATCAAGCAGGCGACCGTAGGCAGGGGCGCAGCCGGAAAAGATCAAGTCGCGTTCATGGTGCGCGCGCTTCTTGGTTTGACGGAGACACCAGATCCGGACGCGGCCGATGCGCTGGCAATCGGTCTGACGCATTTACGCGCGGCAGAGACGGCGCGTCTCGGTGTTCCGGCAGCGATACAAATATGAACGCCACTGATGGTAGGGTCGGCGCGCTGCGCCGACGCCCGAAAACTTTCGAGGCAGTGCGGCGTCTCTACCAACGCCTCGCTCCCCCGCTTCGTACGCGTTGGCTCGTGCGAGTGAACTTTGCTGATGCACTTGTGTTGCAGGAGAAAATCGTCGCGAAGAAGTGGGAAGATCCTTCATCGAGCGATGAACTGCTTCTTCTCGAACACGAACCGGTATACACAATTGGCCGCACACCGGACAGGTCCAGCTTGCTTGGTGCGGAGCATCTGCCGCACCCGGTTTATTCCATCAATCGCGGCGGCCAGGCGACCTACCACGGACCTGGCCAGTTAATGGGATATCCGATTATCGATCTTCGTCGATGCGGCCAGGATTTGCACAGGTATTTGCGCTGGCTTGAGCGGTTGCTCATCGAGCTCCTCGCCGAGTATGGAATTGCCGGGACGCAGCGCGAATCGTTAACGGGAGTTTGGGTCGGGAATCGCAAGATCGCTTCGATCGGCGTCGGTGTGCGGCATTGGATTACGATGCACGGATTCGCATTGAACGTCTGCGGCGATCTTTCGCCTTTCAATCACATCGTGCCATGTGGCATTGATAATGTGAGCATGACGTCGATGGAAAAAGAAACCGGCGATGTGTTCTCGGTTGCCGATGTTGCCGAAGCGCTCGAGAAACTCGCCCTGGATCGGATCAGGGATTTGCGTATGGCTCCTGAAACACAGTCGATCAACGTTTAGGAAATCGAGAAATGATACCGCTCGAAGACAATGTCGCTGACATCATTGGAAAAGCGCAACGCGGCTTGCGCATTTCCGATACTGAACTGGCGGAGAAAGCGCGTGTCAGTTCGCAAACAATCCGTCAGCTGCGCGATGGCGATTTCGATGAGCTAGCGCTTTTGCGCGTTGCCCCGGTTCTAGGTCTCGCCGGGCGCGCCCTTTGCGAACTCGGCAAAGGCGAATGGCATCCGAAAAAAATTGATGCGCAGGACGGCCTTGCGCAATTCAACACGCATTATCACGATATGGCGGTCAACGCGTATCTGGTCTGGGATCCCGCGAGTCGTGCAGCAGCAGCTTTTGATACTGGCGCCGATTGCGCAGAAATGCTGCGTTTTGCGAACCGTAGCAGATTGGACGTGAACCTTATCCTTCTCACCCACGCGCACGCAGATCATGTCGCGGATCTGCCACGCCTGCGCGAGGAAACTGGTGGTAAGGTCTTTGCTCCAGCACGTGAACCGGTTCCTGGAGCGGAGCCTATCGAAGAAGGAAAACGTTTTCGCCTTGGCGCATTGGAAATCGACAGTTTGTTGACCTGGGGCCACTCGCAGGGCGGAATGACTTTCGTAGTGACCGGTCTCGCGCATCCCATCGCTATCGTAGGCGATTCGCTTTTCGCCGGTTCGATGGGCGGTGGAAATGTCTCCTACAATGATGCGCTTCAAAACAATCTTGAAAAGATTCTGACGCTCCCAGATGAAACAATCATTTGTCCGGGACACGGCCCGATGACGACGGTAGGCGAGGAGAAACAACATAATCCGTTCTTCGCGGGACGACTGTGATGTCAGATGTCAGATTTAAGATGGATGATGTAGTCTCGTGCGGTGGATAAGCGCGAACTTCAGGATCGCACAAGACGATTTGCTCTTCGTGTATTAAAGCTCGTGGATGCGCTCCCGAATACAATAGCCGGACGTGCCATTTCCAGCCAACTCGTGCGCAGCGCGATGTCGGTTGGCGCAAACCACCGAGCCGCGTGTCGCGCCCGTTCTCGCGTTGAGTTCGCTGCCAAACTTGGCACAGTGCTAGAAGAAGCTGACGAGAGCTTGTATTGGCTGGAAATGATTCGCGACGGAGAATTGATGTCGGATTCGAAAATATCTTTGCTGCTCAAAGAAGCCAACGAATTAACTGCTATTCTTGCGGCTGGGCGAAAATCCGCCGCTTCAAATCGGACATCAAACATCAAACATCTTACATGAATATCGGTTTCGTCGGCGTTGGACGCATGGGCGCGAACATGGCGCGCCATTTAAAAGATCGGCAGTTCCAAATTACGGCAGTTTACGATATAAACCGCGCGAAAGCTACATCTGTTGCTGCCGAGGTTGGTTGCGCGGCGAGCCAGGATTTGTCGGAAGTCACGGCAGAATCGGACGTGATCTTCACGGTAGTGACTGATGACAACGCGATGCGACAAATCTTTACCGGATCTGGTGACAACTTACTCGTAAATGCACGAGGCAAATTGTTCATCAACTGCGAGACAATCTCGCCGGGGGTGGAGATCGATGTTGAGAAGCTGGCGCATCAAGCCGGCGCGGAAAGTCTGGAAGCATGCATGGCCTCGAGCATCACCCAGGCACGCGACGGTAAGCTCTATCTAATGTGCGGCGGAGATGAAGCGACATTCCGCAAAGCTGAACCGATTTTGAAGGAGCTCGGTTCAGTCGTGCGCTATATCGGCAAGTCTGGCGAAGCCGCCAAGGTAAAAGCGCTCGTCAACATGGTGATGAACATCAACACGGCAGGTCTGGCTGAAGGACTCGCCCTCGGTGCGGCGCTCGGTCTGGACTTGGAAATGCTGAGACAAGTCTTTTCGCAGACCGGCGCGGCATCGCGTGTGCTCGAGACCGATGGCGAAGACATGCAAAACCGAGACCACGCTTGTTTTTTTTCCGCCGCGCACGCCGCGAAAGACAGCGGCATCGCGCTGGATCTTGCGCGCAGCCTTGGTCTGGATCTTCCACTCGCCCGCGCGACCAAGGAACAATACGACCGCATGGTGGCAGAGGGTTTGGGCGAACTCGATAAATCCGGAATCGCCGAGCTAACCTTCAAAGATCGATCCGCTGCGCGCCAAAAGGCAGCCGATTGAAACAATCGGCTGGATCGCCCAGCTCCTTCTTTTCACAGCTGAGTGAAATTTAAGCCCGCGATGAGAACGAGCTGCCTGCCGCAGGCGGGTTCGGCGCCATAAACATTCTGGTGACCGCGTGTGAATCGTTGCAGCGCTCAGATGGCTTAAGCTTCGGAGATGTTTTGCCAATCAGAGTAGGTCACCGGCATTCAAATCGCGGGAGGCTTTGGCCCTGACTCTAGTGCCGAAACAGAGCTAAAGAGCAAAGAACGCGCACTTTCCCTCAAAACCTTTCAACTCGAATTCACCAAGAGAACGTGTTGCAACGAGTCCATGTAGCTTCGTATCTGCCGTTTCACTCAGGCAGCAACGCTCGCCTAACGAGCTGGCCAGCTTTTCCAGACGAAAGATCAAATTTACTTCGCCTCCCATCAAGCTCTCTTCGCCCATCGACGCGACTCCTCCAATCGCGACCGGCCCGAAGTGAACAACGAAGCGAAATTCTGGCCAGTCTTTTCGTTGCAATTCTTTGAGCGGGGAGATTACCGCCATGATCTGTTCCGGACTCGTCGCGGCGTCAGGCCAATAGGCAAGAAAACCATCGCCAAGATATTTGTTAATTACCCCACGCTGATTTTCGATGATCTCCTTGCAACGAAAAATCCACGCTCCGAGAAGAATGTCCAAATCCTCGCTCGGTATGTGCCGGCTGAGAGGCGTAAAACCGCGAATGTCCGCGACGAGAAGCCAGCAAGGAATATTCTCGATCTCCCGCAACGTTCGTTGCATCACGTCGGTTTTGTACTCCTCTGAAACGGCGACCGGCTGCCGCAGCGTGAAAACCTGATCTCCGATTGTAATTTGATCGCCATCGCTTAGTCGAATCGGATGATGAATCCGCCGCTTATTCAAAAAAGTTCCGTTGCTGCTGCCGAAATCGATCAGCCAGAGTTCGCCGATATTTTGCAGATGAATAAGCGCGTGTCGGCGCGACACTTTCGGCGATTGCAATACGATCGTGTTGGCGGCGGTTCGTCCGAGCGAGCAACTGCCTTTGATCGGATGCCGTTTGCCGTCAGCCGCTTCCAGCCAGGCACCTTCCTCTGGGGGTGCGCTCACGCAGAAGCATGCTACCAAAAGGTCACGGTGGGCGCAAAGTGTATTCCATCGAGGCCAGCCTCCTCCAAACAGTGCGAATGCGAAGAGGCGCCGCGGACCCGCCGCTCAGCTTTAACCTTTCTTTCCACCTTGATAATGGATATCGTGCCAATGTGACTAACGAGCACGCGGGCGGCGTCGCGGAAGCGACGTCGCGTGAGTTCGGCAGCGGACAAAAAGTCTTTGGCCGCTACACGCTGATCAAGGTCCTCGGGCGAGGCGGGATGGGGATTGTCTGGCTCGCACGCGATGAAGAACTGGAGCGCGATGTCGCGCTGAAATTTCTTCCCGACTTGATGATTCGAGATCATGCGGTGTTTGATCAGCTCAAGCGAGAGACAAATCGCTGTCTCGAATTGACCCATCCGCACATCGTTCGGATTCACGACTTCATACACGACGAGCGTTCCGGCTGCATTTCGATGGAGTACATCGATGGTGAAACGCTATCGAACTTGCGGGCCGAGAAAGAGCAAAAGATCTTCGAGCCGGATGAGATCGCTACTTGGATAAGTCAGCTTTGTGACGCACTCGATTATGCGCACAATCACGCGAAGATCATCCATTGTGACCTCAAGCCCGCAAACCTAATGGTGAATCAACGGGGCGATCTGAAGGTGGCAGACTTTGGTATAGCTCGCAGTCTCGGTGATTCAGCAAGCCGGTTGACGTTGGAGCAAGGTCGGAGCGGCACGCTCGTTTATATGAGCCCGCAACAGCTCAACGGCGAGCACTGTACGCACTTGGACGACATCTACTCGTTGGGCGCCACGCTTTACGAAGTTCTCACGAGCAAGCCGCCATTCTATTCGGGCAATATCGATCGGCAGATTTGCGAGCGAGTTGCTCCTTCGATGACAGAGCGGCGAAAAGAATTGGATATTGAGCCCGCATTGGTTCCACCTGTTTGGGAAGACACGGTGGCAGCGTGCTTGGCAAAAGATCCGTCACGCCGGCCGCAATCGGCCGCGGAGGTTGCGCAACGGCTGCAACTCGCCCCAGCGCAAACAAGAATAAGGATAGCCCCTGCCAAGAGCTTAAGGAGAAAAACGCTGCTTGTCGGTGGCATCGCTGCGCTCTCCGTTCTCGTGCTTGCTGGCGTGTACTTTGGAGTGTTAAAGCGGCAAGCTAAACCGATATCACAGGCGGCAGCGATTCCAGAAAAATCGATCGCCGTCTTACCGTTTGAAAACCTGAGTGAAGAAAAGGCCAACGCCTACTTTGCCGACGGCATCCAGGACGAGATTCTGACGCGCTTATCCAAGATCGCCGATCTGAAGGTGATCTCGCGCACTTCGACACAGCATTACAAAAGCGCGCCGGAGAACTTGCCCGAGATCGCTAGACAACTTGGCGTTGCGCACATCCTGGAAGGCAGCGTGCAAAAAAGCGGTGACGCCGTCCGCGTGAATGTGCAGTTGATCAAAGCAGCCAATGATTCCCATCTGTGGGCTGATACCTTTGATCGCAAACTGACCGACATCTTTTCGGTCGAGAGTGAAGTAGCCAAAGCCATCGCCGATCAGTTGCGAGCGAAACTCACCGGCCAGGAGGAGCAAATCATTGCCGCTAGGCCAACAAACAATGTCGAGGCTTACGATGCCTACCTGCGCGGGCTGGCTTATAATCTGAAAGCGTTAGACACACCTGCCGCTTCCCTTGGCGCGCAGAAATATCTTAGAGAAGCCGTGCGATTGGATCCTAACTTCGCTCTTGCCTGGGCGCTGCTGTCATACGTTGATGCGGTCGGCTACCTCACAACGACTCTTCAACCAACGCTTGCCCTCCGTGAAGAGGCACGGCAGGCAGCCGAAACCGCTCTTACTCTTCAGCCCCATCTCGGCGAGGCCGTATTGGCCAAGGGCTTTTACCACTATGCCTGCCTAAAGGATTACGACACCGCAGTGCGTTACTTTGAGCAGGCAAGGCAGCTCCTGCCCAATAGCAGCCAGATTGCTGAATCACTGGCATATGTCACACGCAGGCGAGGCCAGTGGGCGCAGAGCGAGGCGTACTTCAACGAAGCGGGGCAGCTGGATCCGCGCAATGTTAAACTGCTCAGCCAGCACGCGCTTTCGTATATCGCCCTTCGTCGTTTCCCCGAAGCGGTGCGAAAGCTTGATCAGGTTCTCGATATCATGCCAGACGACCTGGATACTCTTGCGGAAAAGGCGGCTATCGCACAAGCGCAGGGCGACCTGCGCCGTGCGTCGGCCCTCCTCGCTCCTTTGCATCCGTCGGCCGATCACCGCTCCGCTTTCGAAGTACAACTTTACCAAGCAATTCTGGAGCGCCGCCCTGCGCTAATCGTTCCTAGGCTACAAGAAATACTGGCTAGCCCTGATCCAGCGTTGGGTTTTTACAATGGCGAACTGCGCTTTTGGTTAGGCTGGGCGCAAGAAGTCGCCGGCGATCGTACCGCCGCCCAGGAAAGTTGGCGCCAGGCACGCAGCGAACTGGAACCTTTCCTCAAAGAACAGCCGGAAAATTATTACCTGATTGGAGATCTCGCGCTCACCAATATGGGCCTTGGTGACAAAGCCGCCGCATTGGCTCTGTCGGAGCGGGCCACGGCTGCAAATCCGATCGAGAAAGACGCCATGACTGGTCCCAGCCCTATCGAAATTCTAGCCCGAGTGGCGGCACAAACGGGAGATTCCGACCGCGCCATTAGCGCTTTACAGAAACTACTCTCGATACCGTACGCTGGTCCGCTGGCTACACAAAACGTACCGCTCACTGCTGCGCTACTCCGATTGGATCCGATGTTCGATCGGCTCCGGAATGATCCGCGCTTCCAAAAACTCGTCGCCTCGCCCGGGCCGAAGTGATGCTGCCCAATTTCTAATTCGGCAAAGCGAACTTTGTGGAGCCTACGCTGGGCGCGGCCCTGTCGGCGCGCGGGGCCCCATCGCTGCGCGAGGCCCCATCGCTGTGCGAGGCGCTATCGCTGTGCGAGGCCCTTTCAGCCTGCGAGGCCTTTTCGGCCTGCGAGGCCTTTTCGCCGCGCGGGGCCCTTTAACCACGAATGTTCCCTGCAGCCCTGCCGGCGCGCCCGCTCCTGTTGGCGCGCGGGGCCCTTTAACCGTGAACTTTCCCTGCAGCTGTGTTGGCGCGCGGGGCCCCTTAGCAGCGAATGTTCCCTGCACCTTTACCGTCGGCGCGCCCGCTCCTGTTGGCGCGCGGGGCCCCTTAACCGCGAATGTTCCCTTCAGCCCTGCAGGCGAGCGTGCCCCTTTCGGCGCGCGGGGCCCTTTAACTGTGAATGTTCCTTCCAGCTTTACCTTGGCCATGCGTTACGCGAGACGTTTGACTCATTCTGATATCGAATGTCAAATCTTTTTTTTCGTTTGTGTTCCTTGTAGCCGGCACCGAGACAGTCCCGTTCGTCGAATATCAGTTTAGGATAATGACGGCCGTGCTTCGCAATAAAGTGCAGAAACAGCTGAATATATCCGCCAACACGAAATCGTTCTCTCCAATGTTCAACTTCGGTTCCAGCGTACACGCATCCGTCGCCCTCGAACATTTCAACCTTGGTTTCGTCGAAGTTAGGAGGTTTTAGATGCACAACCGAGGGTCCGGCTCCTTTCGGAATTTGGATTGCCGCAGTTACGGAGATTTCGCAAGCAGCACGATCGGTGTGTCGGGTCAGCACCTCACGCTTCGCGTATTGGCGCGTGTAGGAATAAGTTGGCGCCAACTCAAATCCGACCAGTTTGCCGACCTCCGGTCGAATCCATTCCAAGACGGCATCTAGCGCCGCATCGCCGCCAAGAGACAATGATGACGGACATTGGTGATCGGTGCCGAATCTGTTGTTCGCCATAAGAATGGCATAGTACACTTTCAAATAGTCCAACAGCGTCTGTGGCAATATCCCTTTAACGAACAGGTATCGCCTTTCGCGAAACCTTTTCGCAGCTCGAACATAGTAAGCACGAGAACGACTGCTCATGCTGGTCCAAAAACGGAACTACATGCTTGCGGAATTATCATGATTACCATCCGTCCGTTCTCGCTCGGTCGACGACCTTTCGTTTGCGAATGGATGGGCGACTGGCTTTTTATCTTTGGCATTCTGCATGTAATCTTTCTGCCAGCCCTGTGCGACCATCTCCGGCTTTCCCTTTTCGAGGCCCGCGAGAAACCGATCCCGGCTGGCAGACCATTCTCGAAATTTATTTTCAAATTCCCGGTCGCCTTCCAACATACGAATTTCGCCACGGAACCTCTCAAGCACACCTCTTTGAATCGGAAAGAACAGGCAAATGGGTTCTCCAACCGCAAACTCGACTGTGCAAGCTCTCGTAAAACGCCAGTTCATTGTGAACGTTGAATGAGCCCAGTCTGTCTCAATAATGCCGTCCAAAGCTGTGATTCCATCTTTGGGACTGTTTGTCGGACCACGGACCATCAGATTCCAGCCATCGGGCGTTTTGAAGAGAAATGGAATTTGAAAAGTCAGCACCCCTTCACCGAAGTGAGAGTAGCAGTGTAGGGGACCGTCCCCGCATAGGTTTTCGACGTACAAACCCTCTGCTTTCGACGTGCCATCCCACCTGGCACGGACGTGATGAGTAGACAGAATCTCCCAGCCGTACTGATTCGCCACGACTAACGGAAGGCACCGATACGGGAATTTCCGACTTGCACGATCCATCCACCCACGTTCGCGAGGCGCAGGGCGTATTGGTGCGAAATCATCCTCGTATATTTGATAGGCAATTAATCTGTGGAGTGATTCTGTCGGAGGAGCCTCTCTTTTACGCTCCGAACGTGTCTTCATGCCAATTTTGTCGTCTTTGAAACTGAGAATTCGATAGAGCTAGCCCGCTACTGTGCCGAAGCTTTAGCAAAGACGCTTTGCTGTGTAAAGCAAAATAGCCGACGAGCGCCACGAACCACGGAAATGGTTTCATCGAAATAACTACCCTTAGGAAATCTGCTAGGCGAATTTTTGGAACAATTCTGGAAAATTTTCGGTTTGTTGGCCATGAACCGTCGGTATGCACAAAAGAGAACGTTAAGCCCGTTTAACAACGCAGATTAACCAATCCGAAAAGTTCCCTTGCTGCTGCCGAAATCGATCAGCCAAAGTTCGCCGATATTTTGCAGATGAATAAGCGCGTGTCGGCGCGCGGTACTTTCGGCGATTGCAGCACGATCGTGTTGGCGGGGGTTCGTCCGAGCGAGCAACTGCCTTTGATCGGATGGCGTGTGCCGTCGGCCGCTTCCAGCCAGGCACCTTCCTCTGGGGGTGCGCTCACGCAGACGCATTCTACCAAAAAGCATGGTAGACGCAAAGTGTCTTCCATCGAGGCCAGCCTCCTCCAAACAGTGCGAATCCGAATAGGCGTCGCTGAGCCGCCGCTCCCAGCTTTAACCTTTATTTCTATCTCAATTGTGGATATCTTCTCAATGTGACTAACGAGCGCGCGGGCGGGGTCGCGGGCGCGACTTCGCGTGAGTTCGCCAGTGGACAAAAGATCTTTGGTCGCTACACGCTGGTCAAGGTCATCGGCCGAGGTGGGATGGGGATTGTCTGGCTCGCGCGCGACGAAGAATTGGAGCGCGATGTCGCGCTGAAATTTCTTCCCGACTTGATGATTCAAGATCATGCGGTGTTTGATCAGCTCAAGCGAGAGACAAAGCGCTGTCTCGAACTGACGCATCCGCATATCGTTCGGATTCACGACTTCGTACACGACGAGCGCTCCGGCTGCATTTCGATGGAATACATTGATGGCGAAACGCTATCGAACTTGCGAGCTGAGAAAGAGCGGAAAGTTTTTGAGCCGGACGAGATAGCTACCTGGACAAGCCAGCTTTGTGACGCGCTCGATTACGCGCACAATCACGCGAAGATTATCCACTGTGACCTGAAGCCCGCAAACCTGATGGTGAATCAACAGGGCGAGCTGAAGATATCAGACTTCGGTATAGCGCGCAGTCTCGGTGATTCAGTGAGCAGGTTAACCGCGGAGCAAGGTCGGAGCGGCACGCTCGTTTATATGAGCCCGCAACAGCTCAATGGCGAGCGCTGTACGCACCTGGACGACATCTACTCTTTGGGTGCGACTATCTACGAATTGCTTACGAGCAAGCCGCCGTTCTATTCGGGCAATATCGATCGGCAGATTTGCGAGCGAGTTGCTCCTTCGATGACGGAGCGGCGGAAAGAATTGGACATTGAGCCGGCGTTAGTTCCACAAGTCTGGGAAGACGCGGTGGCAGCTTGCCTGGCAAAGGGTTCATCGCGGCGTCCGCAATCGGCAGCGGAAGTTGCACAAAGACTCCAGCTCAGGCTAACGGAGCCAAGAATAAGGAGGGCCGCGGCCAAGAAACCAAACAAGAAAGCGCTCCTTGTCGGATGCATCGCGGCAATCTCCGCTCTTGCGCTCGCTGGGGTGTACTTCGGAGTGTTAAAGCGGCAGGCCAAACCGATATCACTGGCGGCGGCGATTCCAGAAAAATCGATCGCCGTCATACCCTTCGAAAACCGGAGTGAAGAAAAAGCAAACGCTTACTTTGCCGACGGTATCCAGGATGAGATTCTGACGCGCTTATCCAAGATCGCCGACCTGAAGGTGATCTCGCGCACTTCGACACAGCACTATAAAAGCGCGCCTGAAAACCTGTCCGAGATCGCCAGGCAACTCGGCGTGGCGCACATTTTGGAAGGGAGTGTCCAGAAGAGCGGCGACGCCGTGCGCGTGAATGTGCAGCTGATCAAAGCGGCCAATGAATCCCATCTTTGGGCTGATACCTTTGATCGCAAACTGACCGACATCTTTTCGGTCGAGAGCGAGGTGGCAACAGCAATCGCAGATCAGTTGCGGGCGAAACTTACCGGTCAGGAAGAGCAAGTCATCGCCGCCAAACCGACAAACATTCCAGAAGCTTACGATGCCTACCTGCGTGGTTTGGCTTATACACTCAAAGCTGGCACCACAGCTGCTAACTCCCTTGGTGCACAGAAATATCTCAGAGAAGCGGTGCGGCTGGATACGAAGTTCGCTCTTAGCTGGGCGCTGCTATCATACACAGATGCGGTCGGCTACATCACACGGACGCTTCAACCAACGGCCGCTCTCCGTGAAGAGGCGCGGCAGGCAGCCGAAACCGCGCTCACTCTTCAGCCTAATCTCGGCGAGGCCGTATTGGCCAAGGGCTATTACTACTACTTTTGTCTAAAGGATTTCGACACCGCGGAGCATTACTTTGAGCAAGCACGTCAGTTCCTGCCCAATAGCAGCCGTATTCCTGAATCGCTGGCCTTGGTCACGCGGAGGCAAGGTAAGTGGGACCGGAGTGAGTTGTACTTCAACGAAGCCGAGCGGCTCAACCCACGCGACGTCAATCTGCTCAGCCAGCACGCGCTTTCCTATATCGCACTCCGTCGTTTCCCCGAAGCGCTGCGAAAGCTTGATCAGGTTCTGAATATTACGCCAGACGACGTGGCTACCCTCGCGGAAAAGGCGGCTATTGCACAAGCCGAGGGCGACTTGCCGCGTGCAGCAGCGCTACTCGCTCCGCTGCATCCGAACGCCGACAACGATGCCGCCTTGGAAACACAAGTTTACCAAGCGATCCTGGAACGTAATCCCGCACCGATCATTCCGCGGCTAAAGGAAATATTGGCCAGGCCTGATCCGGCATTGGGTTACATCAATGGCGAACTGCGCTTTTGGTTAGGCTGGGCGCAAGAAGCCACCGGCGACCATGCCGCAGCGCAGGAAAGTTGGCGACAAGCGCGAAGCGAACTGGAATCTTTCCTCAAAGAACAGCCGGAAAATTACTACCTGATTGGAGATCTCGCGCTGACAAACATGGGCCTTGGTGACAAAGCGGCCGCTTTGGCTCTGTCGGAACGGGCCATGGCCGCGAATTCGACCGAAAAAGACGCGATAGCTGGTCCCGCTCCTATCGAGATCCTCGCCCGAGTGGCGGCCCAGATAGGAGAGGCTGACCGGGCCGTCGCCGCTTTACAGAAATTACTCTTGATCCCGTACGCAGGTCCGCTGGTTACACAAAATGTACCGCTCACTGCTGGGCTACTCCGATTGGATCCGATGTTCGATCCGCTCCGGAATGATCCGCGCTTCCAGAAACTCGTCGCTTCACCCGCGCCGAAGTAAACTTCTCCGATCTATAGCTCACCAACGCGAGACGGGTAAAAACCTTGATCTCGAACCGGTCACAACTAGTTCAAGGCGCCAGTGCCATCAGTCCCGGCGCGATCTCTAATGCCTAACGCGGTGGCGGTGTCGGTGGCGGTCCCGGTGGCGGTGGCGGTGGCGGTGGCGGGTGCTGTGTATCTGGTCTTGGAAGTGTATTTTGTGTCATACACGAGGTGTAACTTATCCTCTACGTTAATGTCAAGCCCTCCTTTCAGGTTTAGCTAAGATGGCTATCGGCGCCTTAACACGAAAACGCTGTAAGCCATTTCATTATTCGACGCGAACGGTTGTGCAATGTCGTACCGGAAATCGTAGACGTCGCACAGTTCCAGCGACGGGACCGAATCGAGCAACCGTCGAAATTGCCTTGGCGTGTATGTACGCAACTGAAACGCGTGCGCAGCCGCAATTCTTTCGATCCGCGGCGGGCCATCAGGCAAAGCTGAACGTCCTCAATCCGGCGGCGGCGATCGGTGCGTAGTAAGCGGCCGTTACGGTTACTTTTGTTTCGCATCTCCGCTGCGTTCAGCAGTCGGAGTCCTCTTTATCGCCACCCAAAGGCAACAGATGCAAGCCGAGGACATAGGTGCCGCCCGGACGAAGGCTGCGCGCAATACACTTCAGGTGGCCGCGCGCCGCCTGCTCCGTTAGCAGGTGCCGAAACGTGTTGACAACGCAGTATGCCGCATCAGCCGGCTGACCGATCCGAAAATTGGACATCTCGGCTTCAAATATCTCGGCATGAAGTCGGCGCGTGTAAGCCGGCGTCGAAGATAGGTCAACGCTGGCTGGCTCAGATCGAAGCCGACCACTTGGTAACCACGGGCGGCCAACTGGGTGATTAGTCGACCACTGCCGCAAGCCGGCTCCATCAACCGGCGAGCCCTAAAGGGACAATATTTTCGGCATGCGGCCTCGATGAAGTCGGCTTCCCGTTGGGGTGTAGGCTTGGAAGGCAAATGTCGTAATACTGCGGATAATCCCGGTTGGCTACAAGAATGCGGCTTCTTGCCATTGCTTCAGCAAGATCAAACTTGCATAGCTTTCGCCGGATTCACAGTAAACCAGACTGGCAAAGAGTATCGTTTGCCAGACAGAACCTTTGGGACTGCATGCGCGAACTCGTGGTTACTGGGAAAGGCAACCAATAAACCCGGCTTGGGGGCGATAACTACATCACGATCCGGAAAGACCAATTCGCCTCCCGTGAAGTCGTCATTCAGATAAGCGAGCCCTGTGTAGTCGCGTTGGGGGGTGTGATTAGGCACCCACCGGCCGTGTTCTCTTCGCTCATTGTCCGCATGCGCGATATGTGAATCCCCCGGTAACAGACACGCGATGAAGAGCGATTCGACGAATAATTCTGGGGTACTCAGAGATCCCTCGATCTTCTCTTTGCATCGCAATGCTACACCATACAAACAGCTGGCCGACTCGTTATCTACCTTTCGAAGCGTGTAGTAATCGAGAAGGGGCTGACAATTATAATCTCGGCTCGATGTTAGCTCCGAATAGCGATCGTAAAGAGCGATTAGGAACCTACATTCTTGTAAACACAGGATACTTTCTAAAACGAGGATGCTACGTATAGGGTTTTTCTTGGGTGCCACAGATTCTTCCAAATCAACCAACCCGGAACCGGACGTCGCGAATCGTCTTGCCGCCAAAGCGTTTTTTCAGTTTTCGCAAGATGTCGATCTTTGAAACTTGTTCGAGCTCGTAGTGAAGCGCTGGTTGGAGCACGCGAACGTAGAGAATTCCGTCACGTAATGCCACCGACGCCGAGTGCGCGGCAATGAATTCGCCGACGATCTTTGACCATGCATCGATTACTTCTGTTTCATGCAAGCGCTCGCGGAGCCCCAAGCGCTGCATCAGTTTCGGCAGCAGGTCGGCCGATGATTGCCACCGGTCTGTTCGTGCCTTCTTTTCGGGAAGCCCGCGCCATTCGGTAATCACAGCGGCGCGCAGCGACGGCGTCATGAGACATTATTTAGCCACAGATGGGCACGGATGGAACAGCGATTTTTCAACGCAATGGAAGCGACGACCCGTCCGGCGGTCGCGCCTTACCCTTCTGCGGCTGAGACAGCCGCCACTACAATTTTCGCAAATCCGCTTTCCGGTTTCCGCAATCGGCTAATACTTTCGCCGCATGTTGCCGGTGGTCGATAGTAAAACAAAGTAACTCGCGCGCAGAGAGCATCTCGCCATGAGGACGATGCCGTTTTATCCTGCGCGTGAAAAGCTACAGTCTATTTTGGGGCGAGCGCCTCGACAATTTTTTCAAAGCGTGGATCGCCGCGCAGAGGATCCCAATAAGGATGGAGCTTGAGAAGGCCATAGCTAAGGGTGTTCGGAACGCGCTCCACAGTTGCGATCTGTTCGATGGCGCGATCTTTCTCACCAGTCCATGCGTAGATTTGCGCCAGATTAATGGCTAAGGCCGCGCCGTCGATAGCATCTTTGGAGACGGGCAGCAATTCGCAGGCGCGCCGGCCTTCCTGTATTGCCTGTTCTTTTCGCTCGAGGCCGGCGTCGATCATGCCTAGCAGGCTGAGAGCGGCAGCGAAGTCGGGCTGCCTTTCCACCGTCTTTTCGACTTCTCTGCGCGCGGCGGTAAACGCGGCTTGCGCTTTGGCTGAATCACCCTGGCAACGAGCAATGACGCCATCCCAATAGGCGCGGGGATTGTTGACTCCATTATTTACGACGCCCTCGCGCGGATAGTTTGTCAGCGCCCGGGTTGCGGCGGTCGCAGGCCGCTCGCACAGTGCAGGGCGAAGAGCATCTAAATCGAGCGGCAGGCCGGGGTTTTCAGCGACCAAAGTGGCTAGCGTGGCCTGAAAAGGTTTGATGTCCGCCCGCCAATCCAA
>QHPD01000033.1 GCA_003218975.1 Verrucomicrobiota bacterium | reverse complement strand
GGCGCTGCAATTCGTTCGCGAATTGCACAATCAAAATTCCGTTTCGCGAAATCAGCCCTACGAGGGTGACCAGGCCAACTTGTGAATAGATGTTCAGCGTCGTGGTCCATTTATCAGTGAAAAATGCCATGTTGGGATTCGGCATTTTGAGGAAGGTAAAGATCAACGCGCCGAATAAAGCGAGCGGGACCGAGCCGAGCAGGATGATGAATGGATCACGGAAGCTATTGAACTGTGCGGCCAGGACGAGAAAGATCATCACGATAGCGAGGGCGAACGCTGGCAGGAATTTATTGCCTTCTGCGCGCAACTGTCGCGATTCGCCAGTGTAATCAATGACGTAACCTTTTGGCAGCATTTTGGCGGCTTCGTCCTCGAGGAACTTGAGCGCTGAATCAAGGCTGCCGGTCGGCACCCCCATGATGCGCACCGCATTGAGTTGCTGCATACGATTGAGCGATCGGGGTACAGTGCGGTTTTGAATCGTCGCGATCGTGCTAAGAGGCACCAGCTTGTTGTTAGGCCCGGTCACGTACATGTTTTCGAGCTGGCTCGCATTCAATCGGTCTATGCGCTGAACCTGCGGGATGACCTTGTAACTACGACCGGAAATATTGAACCAGTTCACGAAATTGCCGCCGACCATGGCGGAAAGATCGGCACCGATCTGTTTCATATCGAGCCCAAGCGTTGCGACCTTGTCGTGGTCAATGATGATTTGAGATTCAGGTTGGTCGATCTTGGTATCGATAGGCGGCGGAAACCTGAACACGCCGGCTTGCATTGCGCGCATTTTCAATTGCTCCGCTAGCTCGAGAATCCGCTCCGGCTCGGTCGTCGAGCAGATGTAGAATTCCACCGGCATGAATCCGCCCCCAGGCAGTGCTGGCGGCATGATCGGAAACATTTCGATACCCGGGATCTGCGTCAGCTTCATCATCACTGGACCGACAAACGACGAAGTCGGAGCCTTTCGGACGCCCCACGGCTTCAAAACCATTCCACCGAAACTTTCGCCTTCGGTCGGCGAGGTGATCTGGAAGGAGAAATTCGTCTCGGGAAAACTGTGGAAAACTTTCCCCGCGGCGTCTGCGTAGGGTTGCAGTTGATCGAGCGTTGCGTTGGCGGGTGTATCGACGAACCCAAAGATCACGCCCTGATCTTCAACCGGCGCCAGCTCGTGTTTAGACATCTTGAACATCGGAATCGTGAGCAGCGCCAGGCCGATCCACACCACGTAAACCGCCGGGCGCACCTGCAAAGTGCGATCAAGTAGCCGCCCATAAGCGTTGCGAAAACGATCGAAGTTCCGATTGATGAGGCCGCTAAATCCTTTGTCGGCGTCCCCGCGGTGGAGGAGCTTCGAGCAGATCATCGACGAGAGTGTCAAGGCCACCACTCCCGAGATGAAAACAGCGCCCGCTAGTGTCAGGGCGAATTCGCGGAAGAGCGAACCGGTAAGTCCGCCTTGCAAGCCGATGGGCACGTAGACTGCCGCGAGCGTGATGGTCATGGCAATAATTGGGGCGACCAATTCGCGCGCGCCCTGCAACGCCGCCTCAATCCCGCGCATTCCTTCACGCAAGTGACGTTCAACATTTTCGACAACAACAATCGCGTCATCGACCACCAACCCGACCGAGAGCACGATGGCAAGCAGCGTAAGTAGGTTGAGTGTAAAACCAAACGCCTGCATGAGGAACACCGCGCCAATGAGCGAGACCGGGATAGCCACGATCGGCGCGAGCACCGAACGCCACGAGCCGAGGAACAAAAAGATGACGAGCATCACGATGCAGAGTGTCTCGATCAACGTCTTGAAGACTTCGTGCATGGCGTCATTGATATAAGCGGTGGCGTCGTAGGCAACGCTCGCCTCCATTCCGGTCGGCAGGTCGCGTTTGATCTGCTCCAGCTCTACGCGAGCACGCTTGATCACGTCGACTGAATTGGCATTCGGCAACACTCTTATGCCCATAAACACGGCGCGCTGCTGCGAAAAACGAACTTCCGTATCGTAGTCCTCAGCGCCGAGCACAACGTCCGCGATGTCGCTCAGTCGAATGAGAGTATCTTTGTCCCTGCGCACCACCAGTTTTTTGAAGTCGTCCGCAGTGTGCAAATCCGTGTTCGCGGTCAAGTTGACCTTCACCAGAGCGCCCTTTGTTTGACCAACAGCGGCAAGATAATTGTTCGCTGCTAGCACTTGGCGAACCTGCGCCGGACTAATATTGAGCGCCGCCATCCGATCCGGCTTCAGCCAAATCCGCATGGCAAATGTGCGTCCGCCAAGAATGTCCGCCGCCTGCACTCCCGGTACCGCGGAGAGACGCGGTTGTACGATCCGCACGAGATAATCCGTGACTTGGTTAGGCTGCAAAATATCGGACGTAAAACTGAGATATGCAGAGGCGTACTCAGAATCGGCTTGCTCGATCTTGATCGTGGGGACTTCCGCTTCGACAGGGAGGAAGTTGCGGACCGACTCGACTTGCGCGCTGATTTGCGCCAGCGCCTTGTTTGAGTCGTAATTCAACCGCAACCGCGCAGTGATCGTCGAAAGCCCCTGCTGGCTTTGCGATTGCAAGTAGTCGATGCCATCGGCCGCTGCGATCGCGCGCTCCAGCGGAGAAGTAATGAAACCGCGCACCAGGTCTGCGCTCGCGCCGACGTAAACCGTCTTCACCGTGATCGACGCGTTTTCGCTACGTGGGTATTGCCGCACGTTGAGCGTTCTGATCGCCTGCAGACCGGCGATCACGATGACGAGGCTGACTACCATCGCCAGCACTGGTCGCCGGACGAAAATGTCGGTGAATGACTTCATGCCGATCTCCGCATTTCGAATCAGGACTTACGTTTGTGTCGGTATCGGCGCCAGTTCCGGTTTAGGTGCCAGTTCATTATTGACTGTCACTTCCATTCCGTTGCGCAATTTGAAAACGCCGGAGCTGACAACTACCTCACCGGCTTTCAAGCCATTGGTCACAGTTACAAAATCGCCGCGTGCTTCGCCCGTACGAATAAATTGCTGACGCAGCACTTGCGATTCCTTGCCGCTCTTCGGGTCCTTTTTCTTTTCAATTACAAAGACCGAATCGCCATATGGCGCGTAGGAGATAGCCGTCGCCGGAATAACCAGCACTGGTTCTTTCACCGGCAACACGACATCCACTTTCGCAAACATTCCTGGATGCAACGCATGATCAGGATTTTCCAGCGTCGCCTGTAACGGCACATTACGGGTGACCGCATCCACCATGGAATTGATCGCAGTGAGTTTCCCCTTGAATTCCCGTCCAGGGAGCGCATCGGCCCGCACCTGCACTTCCAAGCCTTTAGCCAATCTCGAGAGGTGTTGCTCCGGCAATGCAAAATCGACATACACGGGATCGAGCGACGTTAGCGCCACAACCTGCTGACCGGCATTAATCATTTGCCCGACGTTTACCTGGCGGATACCAAGCTGTCCGTCGAACGGTGCGCGCACCTGTTTTTTGGTGATCATCGCACGCAAATTGTCCGCTGCGCCTTCCTTTTGTTTGAATTTCGATTCCGCGGCGTCGATCTCTGCTTTCGAAATCACTTTGCGCGCTGCTAAATCTCTCGCGCGCTCCAAATCAGCGCGCGCCAACTGCAAATCTGCCTCTGCCGTTCGCAGTTGCGCTTCTTCTGACGACGTATCGAGTTTCATTAACACGTCGCCTTTCCGAGCTTCCCCGCCATTTTCGAAGGCGATCTCGCTCACGACGCCGCCAAGCTCCGTTGCTACGACGGCACCTTCCACCGGGCTGACCGACCCCACGGCTGACAACCTCGGAGCCCAATCCTCCTGTTTTACCGGCGCGCTGGTGACCGTGACAGCCGGCATAATCTGCGGGCTGCGGATCATTTTGAAAATTTGGAGCGCTTTAATGCCAGATACAAAAACGAAAATCGCTAGAAGCAGACCTATCGCGATACCAATAGCCCGGCGCTGCTGCGGCCTTACGTTCAACTTCATTGGAATATTTGAAATAGTTTTGGCCAAATCATGCATAAGCTGGTTCCGTCTGCTCTTTGAAGAGTAGCCGCCACAGATTGCGTGCGACCTTCAACTGTTGCCCACGTCGTTCCTCAAATGCGGAACCGATCTTTAGGACGTCCCGCATCAGCATGCCATCGTTAACCGCGAAGATCAGCTCTGCCATTTCACGTGGAGTCAAATTCGTCGCCTTGACTTCCGGTGAACGTGCGATCAAGTCGGTGACGCCCGCCATCGTTGTCTCGCAAACATCCCGCACCAATCCAGCAACGCGGCGGTTGCGCGATGCCTCGGCGAAAAGATCGACCACAAACGCAGAGATCACTTGCGGTTCGGTTTCACCACAATGTGCCGTGAACAGGATCTCGAGCGATTCGAGAAGATTGGAGGCTTGTTGCGCGCGTTCCAAGATCTCCTGTATCTCCTTTTTATGCCGATCAGCCATCGCGGAAATAACGGCGTCCTTGTTCTCGAAATAGCGGTAAATGAGGCCCACGCTGATACCGGCCTCAGCACTGATATCGTGCATGCTGGTCTGATGAAATCCGCGCTTTGCAAAGCAGACCAAAGCGGCATCGAGAATTTGGGAGCGTCGATCCGGGGTGGATTCTATCTGGGGCTGTGACATAGCCTGGAAGATGAATGAACGTTCATTCATTGTCAAATCGCCAGCTGGCACATCCGTGGGATTTTGGAATACCACCTTCGAGGGGCTTTGGCCTCCCTCTTCCGGGTAAGCGCGTGCCTGCGGCCTGCTCACGCCCGAATATTCCCAGAATACTCGATCCTGAGGGCGTTTGGATCGTGATTTCCTGAACCAAAACGCGCCCGTTTGGTGGTGCGAGACGTGCTGAGGTGCATATGATTCCCAGCTGATTGCATCCAACGGCAGCGGAGCTGGTTGCCAGGCAAATTGCCAGATTGCGCCAATGGCGCTCAAGACGCATATCACATAGACCGCGATTTCCAGCCTGTCTCGGCCCTTTTCCTTTCAGTGAACCAGCAATGCGTAAGTAGTGTGATTGCTCATATGCGTTTGAATCCTTGCTTTTAAAGACGCCAGCCACTTCCGCTTTTGTCTAAAGTTGGTTGATCGTTCATGATTGCTTTGAACTTTGGATGGAGCGCCGCCATGAATCGGATTCAAACAAAAACAAATTTGTTCCGGAGCTTTTCTCCCGATGCGCGCTATCTCATCGGCGTCTCCGGCGGACGCGATTCCGTTGCGCTGCTACGCTGGCTGGTCGATCTTGGCTATCGCAAACTGATCGTCTGCCATTTTGATCATCACCTCCGCGGGCGCTCCTCCCAAGCTGATGCCCGCTTTGTCAAAAAACTCGCCGCGAAATACCGTGTCGATTTTCAGATCGGTTCTGCAAACGTTCGCGCGCTCGCAAAGAAAAAGAGGATGTCGATCGAAACCGCGGCGCGTGAGGCGCGCTACTCGTTTTTTGCCAAAGTTGCGAAGCGACGTCGCTGCCGCACGATTTTTCTGGCACATCATGCAGACGATCTCGTCGAGACTTTTCTCCTGAACCTGTTCCGCGGTGCAGGAACGGCTGGTCTCGCCGCTATGCGTCAAGTCTCCACGCGCCGCATCGACAAGTTTGATCTTGTCGTTGTTCGCCCATTTCTCGGTGTCTGGCGCAAAGAGATCGACATTTATCTGCGCGAGCAGCGGCTCAAATTTCGCGAGGACGCTTCGAACAAGAATCTTAATCCCCTTCGCAATCGTGTTCGCCATCGCGTCATTCCGTATTTGGAGAAAATGCTTGGTCGCAACATCCGGCAAAATATCTGGCGAACGGCCGTCATTGCCGCCGAGGAAGAAAATTGGATTGAAAACCAATTGCCCGACTCGAGCGAGGTCGAGCTTCCTGTCGCCAAATTGCGCGATACGCCGGTAGCGCTCCAGCGGCGTCGAATCTTGAAATGGCTGCGCGCGCAAAGCGTCGCTGATGTCGGTTTTGATTTGATCGAGCGAGTGCGTTCACTCGCCGAGCGCGATGCCCGCATCGCGAAAGTGAATCTGCCGCAAGATCGCCATGCGCGCCGCCGCGCCGGGAAGATTTTCATAGAGTAGCGCAAGCGCCTCGCTTGCGGATTCTAAAAACGCAAGCTCGCCACGGGACGAGTCCGTCCGGTCGGCGGATCAGAGGCTCGCGCCATCTTCTTCGGAGCTACAACATCTGTGAAAATCTGTGTAATCTGTAGCTAAATGAGCTCTGAAATCCGCGTTCGTTTCGCCCCCTCGCCTACTGGCTATCTGCACATCGGCGGGGCGCGCACTGCGCTGTTCAATTGGCTTTTTGGGCGGCACCATGGCGGAAAATTCGTGCTCCGCATCGAAGACACCGACATCAAGCGCAACACCGAGGAAGCAATGGCCGCCATTTACGAAGGGTTGCAATGGCTCGGCCTGAACTGGGGCGAAGGCCCGCACGTCGGCGGCGATTTTGGGCCGTATTTGCAAAGCGAGCGCACGGAACTTTACGAGCGTTATTTAAGAAAACTTCAGGATGCCGGTCACATCTTCGAAGACCAGGGTGCGCTGCGATTTCGTTCGCCGCGCGAGCATGTCCTCGTCGACGACATCGTATGCGGAAAAATTGACTTCGACCTCAGCAATCCGGCAACGCATCCTGACATGACCATTCGTCGTCCGGATGGCTCATGGATTTTCCATTTCGTGAATGTGATCGACGATCTCGAAATGAAAATCTCGCACGTGATCCGAGGCGAAGATCATCTCTCTAACACGCCGAAGCACATAGAGATTTTCCGAGCACTCGGCGTGACGCCGCCGCGCTACGCGCATATTCCGCTCATCCTTAACAAGGACGGATCGAAAATGAGCAAGCGCGACGAAGGCGCGCGCGTCGAATATTACATCCGGCGCGGCTATCTCCCGGCAGCGGTGCGCAATTATCTCTGTCTGCTCGGCTGGTCGCCCAAGGACAACCGTGAAAAAATGGATATCGACGAGATCATCCGAATTTTTGATCTCGCGAGCATTGGGCGCAGCTCCGCGACGTTCGATCCCGACAAACTGCACTGGTTGAATGGCGAGTACGCGCGCGAGCTTAGTGACTCCGAGTTTTACGATTTAGCCGCCGCGAGGCTGAAGTCGAGCGGCGTGAACCTCGATGATTATCCGGACAAATACGTGCGCGCTGCGCTGCAAACGTGCAAAGGCAAAATCAACACGTTTGACGAACTGCCTGCCTACTGCGGGTTCTATTTCATCGACAATTTCGATTACGATCCAGAAGGCGTAACGAAACATTTCACGGCTGAAAACAAGCCACGGCTTAAGGCCGTTCGCGAAGCGCTAAGCGCGGTGAACAACTTCGATGCTGCCACAACCGAAGCGTCATTGAAAAGCACGGCGGCAAAGCTCGGCGTAAAGGTGGGCGCGGTCGTCCATCCGACTCGTCTGGCGGTGACTGGCAGCAACGTGGGACCAAGCCTCTATCATTTACTGGAAGTCCTCGGGAAAGAAAAAGTGCTGGCACGCATTGATCGCGCGCTTTCCACCTTCTAATTCGCTGTCATCCCAAAGCGAAGCGATGGACCTCTCACAAAGCCGGAAGATCGCGCTAGCTGGCTTGTGTGACTGATCACCCAGCGGGAGGTCCTTCGTCGTCTCTGCGACTCAGGATGACCCGCGAATTATTTCTTCGCTTCCTTTGCCCAAGTATCCCGCAACGTGATCGTGCGATTCCAGATTTGTCTTTCGCGCGTGGAATCTGGGTCGAGCGCGAAATAGCCGAGCCGCTCGAATTGATAGCGCTCTTCGGAACGCGCGTCCGCAAGCGCAGGCTCGCATTTCGCGTTCACGACTTCCAGCGAATTTGGATTAATGAATGATTTGAAATCGCCGGCAGAATCAGGCTCAGGAACACTGAATAGGCGATCATACAATCGGACTTCGGCATCAATTGCGTCCTCTGCGCTTACCCAGTGAATGGTCCCTTTCACTTTGCGACTGGCAGTCGGCCCGCCTGATTTACTCTCCAGATCGACAGTGCAGTGGAGCTCGATCACGTTCCCACCCTCATCTTTCACCACCTCATCGCACTTAATGATGTAAGCGTACTTGAGCCGCACCTCGCCACCCGGACGCAACCGAAAGAATTTTGGCGGCGGCGTTTCCATGAAATCGTCGGTCTCGATGTAAAGCTCGCGACCAAATGGAATCTTACGCGTACGGGCATTTGGATCTTCAGGATTGTTAATTGCATCGAGCTCTTCGATTTTGTCTTCGGGATAATTCGTCAGCACAACTTTGATCGGCCGCAGCACAGCGAGCCGGCGCGTAGCTGTGCGATTAAATGAATCGCGCATTGTGTGTTCGAGCAGGGCCATGTCGGTCATGCTGGGATATTTTGTGATACCGATGTTGTAGGCGAGCGCGCGTAATGCGCTCGCGGTCACGCCGCGCCGGCGCAAACCGGAAATGGTAAGCATGCGCGGGTCGTCCCAGCCGCTAACAAGTTTTTCGTTCACCAACTGGACCAGTTTGCGCTTGCTCATGACCGAGTAAGTGAGATTGAGCCGCGCAAATTCGTATTGATGCGGGCGCGGCTCCCGCAGTTCGAGCGCCTCGAGAATCCAATTGTAAAGCGGCCGGTGGACCTCGAATTCCAACGTGCAAACCGAATGGGTGATGCCCTCAATGTAATCGCTAAGCGTGTGCGCCCAGTCGTACATCGGGTAAATACACCATTTATCGCCGGTGCGATGATGCGATGCATGCCGGATCCGATAGAGCACTGGATCGCGCAGCCAGACGTTCGCCGCGTTCACGTCGATCTTTGCGCGCAACGTGCGTGCTCCATCGGGAAACTCCCCCGCCTTCATTCGTGCAAACAGATCGAGATTTTCTTCGATTGAGCGATCGCGAAAGGCGCTGGCCTTTCCGAGCCGGCGATATGCGTCCGTTTCCTCGGGAGTCATGTCGCAGACGTATGCTTTGCGTTTACGGACAAGCTCGACCGCGTATTCGTAGAAGCGATCGAAATAGTCCGATGCGTAAAATGGCGCGCCACCGACATGCTTGTCGGCCCAACCATCGATCAACCAATGCACGTCAGTTATAATTGACTCGACATACTCCGCTTCCTCTTTTGTCGGATTGGTATCGTCCATGCGGATGTTGCAAATAGAGCCAAACTCGCGCGCTATCCCGAAATTGAGGCAAATCGATTTCGCGTGACCGATATGAAGATAACCGTTTGGCTCCGGCGGAAAACGAGTGACGATTCGTTCGTATTTGCCCATGCGAACATCCTCCGCGACAATGTCACGAATAAAGTCCGAAGGTCTTTCAGTTTCAGCCGTCGTCACGCGACGACACTAGCAGACGAGCGAGCCGTTGGAAAACAGGCGCCTCGCCTGTGAGGAGCAGAGGGCCTCTGCCCTGTATATCCGGGACAGCCGAGGACCGCCGTTTGCTAACATCCGAGGGCGGATGTACAGCGATCAGCGCGCACATCGGCAACTTTCGCAATAGTGCGCGGCTGCAGAGATTGGGTAGCACAGGCGTCCCGCATGTTTGTTTCGGCGTCGCGCCGAAACAAACTTTCCTTTGGACTCCGCCCGAAGGGAGAGACGACAACCCAGAAGGAAAATCCGCGATTGCGAGGACGCGTGCGCTACCTAGAGATCGCGCGTTCGCTCTCAGGCACGACAGTAGTATCGTCAGGTCGCTGTAATAAAAAAAAATGCAAACTACCGAGCGCTACACACTAGCCGATCTTGAGAAATGGCGCGAGACAACGCGCGACATCGAGCCGCCGATTCGCCTTGGCGTGCTCGGTGATCCAGTTGCGCATTCGCTTTCGCCGCAAATGCAAAACGCCGCGTTGCGCGCCTGCGAGATCGACATGCAATATGCGCGTTTCCATATTCGCGCCAGCGAACTGCGATCGGCGCTACTGTCTTTGCGCAAACTCGATTTTATCGGAATCAATCTGACTGTCCCGCATAAGATCGCGGCATTCGCACAGATTGATAAAGTGGATGAGAGCGCCACACGCTGTGGCGCGGTAAATACGATCAAGATCAACACGGCGAATAGCGCCGTAGCTACAGCGCAGGACGATCAAAAACTAATCGGCTTCAATACGGACGGTGAAGGCTTTTTGCGTGCCATTCGCAGCGAATTCTCTGTCGATGTGCGCGATCTTCGCGTGATGATCATCGGTGCCGGCGGAGGGACAGGGCGCGCCATTGCCTGGCAATGCGCGCTGGAAAATTGTGAGCGTCTTGTTCTTGCCAATCGCACTTTGGAAAAAGCAAGCGAGCTCGCGAAGGGGTTAGGACCATTCTTTACCGGAGCGCGCGTACTCGGTCCCGTGGCACGCCTCGAAGCGATAGCGTGGGATGAAACAGCAATGCGCGCGCAACTCCCAGAAATCGATCTCATCGTGAACGCCACCCCGCTCGGAATGAATCCCAGCGATCCTTCTCCTGTTCCGGCCCGCTTGCTGGCGCCGCATCACATGATCTTCGATTGCGTGTATGGGCCCTCGAAAACGGCTTTGCTTCGCGCCGCCGAGCGAGCCGGTGCGCGTGGCGTGAATGGGATATTGATGCTGTTGCATCAGGGCACGCTTTCATTTTCGATCTGGTTCAATCGCGATGCGCCGGTAGAAGTGATGCGCGCGGCGCTCTTGTAGGGCGTCTGTATCAGCAACCTTGGCGTTTCACAGAAACGCCCTACGATTCATCTACGGGTTAGTTTGTAATTGCTGCTGAAACCGCGATATTAGCCGATGGTAAGTGCGGGCATAAATTTCGCTGGCCCCAGGCGCCCCGGCGTCGACCTTGCGGAAGAACTCTTAGAGCTCAAGCGCGAGCGAAACGCCATTATTCTCGCGCATAACTACCAGGTGCCGGAGTTGCAGGACGTCGCGGATTTTGTCGGCGACTCGCTGGGCCTGAGTTACCAGGCAGCCAAAACAGACGCTGACGTGATCCTGTTTTGCGGTGTCCATTTCATGGCCGAAACGGCCAAGATCATTAATCCCACGAAGCGAGTGATCTTGCCGGACCTCGATGCCGGCTGTTCGCTCTCCGACTCATGTCCGCCGGAAAAGCTGGCGAACGTCTTGAAAGAGCGCGCCGATAAGAATTACTACGTCATCGCCTACATTAATTGCAGCGCTGGCGTGAAAGCGCAGGCTGACGTGATTTGCACCAGTGGCAATGCCGATAAGATCGTGCGCGCCGCGCCGGCTGGTCGGAACATTCTTTTTGTCCCGGACCAAAACCTCGGCGCGTGGGTGATGGAACGCACCGGACGCAAAATGGATTTGTGGCAGGGCACTTGTTACGTTCACGTCGAGTTTACGGCGCGCAGCATAAACAAAATCCGCGAACAATATCCGGATGCACCGGTTGTTGCGCATCCGGAATGCACCTATGCCGTGCGCATGCTGGCCGATGAAGTTTGCTCCACTGAGAAGATGGTGACATTTTGTAAAGAGTCGCCTGCACGCGAGATCATTGTCGTGACCGAAGCGGGACTATTGCATCGGCTGGGTAAAGAAATCCCTGGTAAGACATTCATTCCCGGCCCGACGGATAATTGCTTTTGCGGCGAATGCCGGTTCATGAAAATGAACACGTTGGAAAAGGCGTACGACGCGCTGTTGAACATGGAACCGGAAGTCACTTTGCCCGAGC